>NZ_JBGLYN010000068.1:0-38252 GCF_047304045.1 Variovorax sp. Varisp85 | reverse complement strand
CCTATTGTGATTTCGACTCAGGCCGTGACCGGGTGTCCTGCTAATAGCACTTCGGTGACCGGTGGTTGCCAGTGTGCTTCTGGGTTCGATGAGAGCAACGGTCAGTGTGTACCGCACACGAATCAGTGCACGCCGAAGATGAACGCGCCGCAAACTGTGAATTGGACTCTTGGATGGACGCGTACCCCCGACGATTCAGATAGGGCGTGGGTTGGTGCAGATGGAATGTCTGTCCCTCCATCAGGAGCTATAGCCTGTGTTGATGGTTGTGAGGTGGGGGTGAATCTCACGCTTGCCGGTGTGCCGCAGAAGTCGCAAGTGCCTGCTGCGAATGGCATGTATCGCGTGACGGCTCCATTTGAGGGTGTGGGTCGCGGAAACGAGTGCACGACGCCCACGACGCAAGCGGATAAGAGCGCCCCGGTTACGCCATGTCCCGGCTATGTTGGCGAAATCAACGGCAAGCTTGGTTGCTATGGAACTGCTGAGAAGCCGGTAATCACGAAGGAACAGTCATTGCCTGGTGGCGCTACGCCCATTGCTGGTAATCCACCAGCGGGTACGCCCGCTACGTCGGGGACTGGTGCCACTGGCGGGGCAGGCCCTACGCCGACCAGCGGTAATGGTGGCAATGCTGGTGGTCCCGCAGCGGCAGCTACCGGAGGTAAGGGCGGTGGGGCTGGCGGTTCGGCTTCTGGTACTGGTGTGGGCGGTGCTTCTTCTGGCACTGGTACGGATCAGAAGCCAGACCCTTGCGGGGCGCCTGGGCAGCCAATCTGTGCTGTTAAGGTCGATGAGAAAGGCACGCCCGATGGTGCTGGGACAACGTTCGACACTGTCAAATCCAAGATGGACGAAACCAAGGGCAAGAACGATGAGCAACTCGCGAAGGCGGCGGGTACTGCTGACAAAGGTTTCTTTGAACCCGTGCGTTCCATGTTCTGGGCGCCGCCCGTCGCCGCCTGTGAAACCTTCGATCTGCCGCAGCAGGTAGGCGGGCTCAAGCTCGATGCCTGCGGCGTTGTCGATGGTGTGCGCAACGCCATGGCCCTTGTGTGGGCTGGTGCTGGTCTGTTCCTTTGCTTCGGAATGATCAAGAGGAGTTTCTGATATGCCCTTACTCGCTGCCTTCATCGGCTCTCTCGCATCTGGCCTTGCGACTCTGTTCGCAACCCAGATGGCATACACGACCGCGCTCAAGCTCGCGGCCTACGTGACGTGGATCACCGTGGCTGGTGTCTTCATCGCTTCGGTGTTCGTCTGCTGTGCCACTCTGTACGGCATGCTCGGCAGCGTGAGCATCGGTGCAGGCTGGACGCGCTACCTGTGGATGGGCCTTGGCATGTTCATTCCGCAGAACGCGGGCGCGGTGATGGCCTGCGTGGCTTCGGTCTGGATCGCGTCGAGCGTCTGGAAGATTCAGCGCATCGGCATCGAGAACTTCTCCAAATAGACGCATACGTTTTCTTTCGATCGACAGAAAAAAGAATACGTTATCAGGGTAAGTGCCTATGCAAATAGATCGAAAAGCGAATACAATAGAGGCAACCAAACAAGGGGTCTATATGCAACGTGATCTTTTTCTCTCGACTGATGCACCGATGGTCATTCCGGTGTTTTCTCGGCTCAACGGGGTTGTTGCGTGCAACCTGCGTAAAGAGTTCTGGGATGAGTCTCTTGGTGGCTATGACGGGGCGGAGATGGATGCGTCTGAGTGGACGCCTAGCGGTGGCCATTGGAGTTGCAACATCGAGGGCAAGGGGCGTGAGTTCCTGATCTGCTCGCACGTCATTCGGAGCATTTGGTAATGGCTCGGACCGGAGGCAAGCGCGAAGGATCGGGCAGGAAGGCTCTCGATCCTCAGGGCACCATCGTGACGACGATTCGGTTGACTGCCGAGCAGAAGGCTACGTTTGAAATGCTTGGCGGCGGTCAATGGCTGCGCGAGCAACTACAGAAAGTGATTGAAGGAAAGTCATGACGGACTACGCGCTGACAGGTAAGAAGGGCACCGGCAAGAGCAAGAACGCCGTTCGCCTGTTCCGTGATCGCTACCTCAAGCGCAAGCGCCGCTGTGCCACGAATCTCGACATCGATCTCAAGGCCATGTTCGGTGTGCACTCGAGACACACGTACGTGCGCGTGCCTGACAAGCCCACTGCGTTCGATCTGCTGGCCGCTGGTCACGGCAATCCCGAGAGCTACGACGAAGACCTCAACGGCGGGCTCTTCCTCGATGAAATGGGCACCTGGCTGAACACCCGCACGTTCGCCGATAAAGAGCGCGCCGCGACTCTCGATTTCTTTGCCCACGCTCGCAAGCATGGTTGGGACACCTACTACATCATGCAGAACGTGCTGCAGGTCGACAAACAGCTACGCGAAGCCTTCATTGAGCAGACCGTGCGTCATACGCGCTTCGACAAGGTCCGCATCCCTTTCATCGGCTGGCTGCTCGCGCTGCTGTTCGGTGACAAGGCTGGCTATCTGCCGCGCTTTCACTTGGCTGTTGCGCGCATGGGCACGAACCCGCAAGAGATGGCAGCGGATCGCGCCACGTATACCGGCAAGGACATTGAGGGCTGCTACGACACCCGGCAGGTGTTCAAGCAGGACTATCCGCACGGGTCGCACTCTGTCCTGTCGCCCTGGCATGTCGAGGGGCGGTTTCTCGCGCCCGAGAAGCTCGGTTTCTGGGTTCAAGCATGGCTAGCCCTCACCAAGCCGCCGAAGCCCGCCAAGCGTGCCCCGAGGACCTTCGACCCGGGGTGGGCACGCGTCGTCAGCCTGTGCCGTCAGTTGCCACCCGCCGAGCGGCTTGACGTGATGGCTCGATACGCGAGGGCCAGCGCGGGCCGGTAGCCCTGCGCGAGCGGGGCGGACGGTTCGCGCGCCGCCGTCGCCGGTCGTTGTCCAGTTCGTCGCCCCCTTGAACCTGCCCCCTTATTGCTAAGCCGGAAGTTCGGGGACCCGCTTGCGGGGGGAAGACCTTCGTGCACCCTGTTCCCGGCTTTTCGCCAAAGCTGATCACGCCACCGGAGGGGTGGCGGTTTTGCTTATGGAGAGAAAAATGTTGATTGGATACGCGCGGGTATCGACTCGCGAGCAGGAGACGCATTTGCAGATCGATGCGTTGCGAGCTGCTGGTGCTGAGGTCATCTTTCAGGAAAAGACGTCTAGCGTTGGTGAGCGAGCGGAGTTGAGGCGGTGCCTGCGGGAGCTTCGGCCCGGCGACGTTTTCATGGTCTACAAGCTGGATCGAGTCGCTCGGTCGCTGCCTGATCTATTGTCGATCTTGGAAGATATTCGGCTGGCTGGTGCACTCGTTAAGAGTCTGACTGAGCCGCTTGACACTACGACCGCGATGGGGTCGTTTGTGATTCAGATTCTGGGTGCTGTTGCGCAGCTTGAGCGGGGCATCATTCGGGAGAGGTCGATTGCGGGCCAGCGTGCGGCACGTGATCGTGGAAACCTTCCGGGGCGAACACGGGTGTTGTCGTCAGAGGACGAAGCTGAGGTGGTGCGACTGTATGCCGCTGGTGAGCACACGATGCATGCGCTTGCTGTGCTGTACGAGGTGTCCGATTCGGTTATAAAACGCGCTGTGTATCGAGCGAAGAAGCCAGGGCATTCCAGCTTGAAGTAGGTCCGAAAACTTCCGGTTCCGCCAAGTTGATGAAGCCCCGTTGATCGTGTGATCGGCGGGGCTTTTTTCATGCTCCGGGAAAGCGGCGAGCATCGCCCTGAAGCTCTCGCCGACGCGTTGTTCGTCTTCGTTTTCCGACGGAGCCAAGTCTCGCGGCTTTCCTCAGTCCTCAAGAACCTTGGCAGCTGTAGCTGTCGGCTGAGTTCGCGTCGCCGCTGCCCTTGTATTTCGGGAAGGTCGGGTACTGGCACAAGGGGCGCGCCAGCGTGGCGGCCTTGGTCGCCGGATCGAGCTTCTTCGCCACGATGCTCTGCGCGGAAGGCTTGGCACCACCTTCTCGCCATTTCACGACAGCGTCCACAAGATCGACGGTGTCAGGGCCGACCCCGCCAGAGCAATGCTGGACGCCCGGCTGGAGGAAGAACTCCATCGAGGCATCCCGCGTGGACGCGCCACCAACCGCGGTCGCGACATCGTTGAAGTACTTGATCGAGCCCTTGTAGCTGATCGCCCAGTCATTCGTTCCGTGAGCAAGGATCATCTTGCCGCCCTGTCCAAAGAAGGAGCGGAGGTCGGGCGTCGCATCGAGTGTTGTGGCCGCGAGGCGCAGTCCCGCAGAGTAGAGCTCCGGATCGAAGCCCAGCACGTTGAAGGCCGGGTCGCCCGTGACCCAGTACTTCACCAGGCCGCTGCCGAACATGAACTGGAGGCCGGTGCCGCCGATGGCGGAGCCGGTCACCCACAGGGGCCAGCCCAGGTTCTCGCCGCCGGGGCCCCAGCCGGGATAGACGCTCGTGCTGTCCGCACGCTTGAGTTCGGAATAGATCGTGTTGGCCGTCGCTATCTGCTGGTCGGTCAGGCAGGTTTCCGCATCTCCTGCCGTGCAGCGCAACACCGCCGGGTCGAAGGCGCAGGCGGCCTGGTTGCTCACGATGCCGTCCGCAATGCCGTCAAGCGCATCGCACTGCGCGGTGACGGTCTTGCCGATAAGCGAGGCCTTTGCATCGCTGAGCTGTCCACCCGGTGCCGCGAGAGCCTTTCCGTTCGCAACGAAGGCCTGGAACAGTTCGGTGAAAGAATAGGCCGGCGCACGCACGACGATGCCGTCGAAGTCGTTCGGGAAGCGCGTGGCCTGGATCAGCGCCTCTCTGCCGCCATTGGAGCAGCCTTCGAAGTAGCTGAACGTGGCATCCGAGCCGTAGCGCTGGCGAACGATCTCCTTGGTGACCTCATTGACTGAGTGGATCGAGAGATAGCCGAAGTCCGCTTGTGCCGTGGAATTGTTCAGGAAGACCGAGGCGTCCAAGGCGTCTCCCTGGCGCCCTCCGTCCGAGGCCACGAGCACGTAGCCTGCGGTGGACCCGCTGGGCGAGATGGGCGTGATGTTGATGCTGCCGTCCCAGCCGCCACCGCCGGCATACAGGAGCTTGTTGTTCCACGCGGTGGGGAGGTGCACCTCGAAGTTGAGCGTGCCATGAAGAGTGCCCGTGACCTTGCAGTACTCCGCGGAGTCCGCCGCTGCGGCGACGAGCTTGGCGTCTTTCAGCGACGCACCGGCGAGCGAGGCGCCGGCGAAGGCCGTGCACTTCTCCTGCGCTGACGCGACTGGGGCTGGCGCGGGCGCTGGCGGCGGGGTCGATGTCGGCGCAGGCGTGGGGAACAACACCGGCAGGTTGCTCCCGCCGCCGCCGCCGCAAGCCGCCAGCATGATGGGGATGCACGCAAGAGCGCAGCGCGCCATCGAGAGAGGGTTTTTCATGATTTGTCTCCTGTTCGTACTGCCACATAAACTCAGGCGGCCCGGACCATCGCCTGCGCAGCGCATGCTAGGCACTACGGTCGAGGAAGAAAGTCTTTCCAATGACAAAGCACGTGCAGACCATTGCCATGCTGCGAGCGGCTGCCTGGGCTCGCGGCTTGTCGCAAGAACAGCTTCAGCGCGTCGAGCAGGAAACGCAGGATCGTTTCTATTCGGCCGGCGAAATCGTCTGTCAGAAATCGAGCCCGGCCACGCACTGGATCGGGGTCGTCGAAGGCATGGTCAAGGTGGATGTTCTTTCGGCGGATGGCAGAAGCACCACTTTGACCGGGGTATCCGATGGAGGGTGGCTCGGAGAAGGATCCGTTCTGAAGGGGGAGTCGCGTCCCTACGGTGTCGCGACGCTGCGAGACAGCCGCATTGCATTGATGCCGAGCTCGACCTTCCACTACCTGGTCGCCAACAGCTTGACCTTCTGCCATTTCATGATCAACCAGCTCAACGCAAGGCTTGGCCAGTTCATCGCCCTCGCTGAAGGCTATCGGATGCACGACATCAACTCGCGAGTGGCCCACTGCCTGGCCGAACTCTTCAACCCGCAGCTCAACCCTCAGACCAATCCTGTGCTGCACATATCGCAGGAAGAGATCGGCCGGCTGGCCGGCATCTCGCGCCAGATCGCCCACCGCGCGCTGCACGAACTCGAGGACGCGGGCCTGCTTCACATCCGCTACGGCAGCATCGACGTGCTGGATGTCGACGGCCTGCGGCTGTATGCGCGCGAACACGCGGAGTGAGGGCCTTGGGCTATTCGATGGCCGCCACCTCGGACTTGCTGCCGGGTTGCCAACCCCCGCCCAGTGCCTTGAAGGCAGTCACCGCGGCGCGTGCCGATTCGGTTTGCGCCTGGGCCCGTGCATCGGAGGCGCGCAGCAGGTTCTCGTCTGCCTGCAGCACTTCGATCAGGCTGACCACGCCTTTCTGGTAGGCCGCGAATGAAGCGCCTCGCGCGCGGCCGAGCGAATCCACGCCCTGCGCGAGCGTGCTGGCCTGCTCCTCGCGCTTGACCAGCGCCGAGAAGGCGTTTTCCACGTCCTCGGTGGCGCGCAGCACGGCCAGCCGGTACGCGGCGAGCATCTCCGCATCCTGTCCCTTGGCGAGGTCGATCTGCGCGTCGATGCGGCCAAAGTCGAACAGGCGCCAGCGCAGGCCCAGCACCCCGGCGGCCTGGCTGGCACTGCCGGTGAACAGGTGACCGCCGGACACCGACGTCGCACTGCCGATCAGCCCGCTCAGCGAGAACTTGGGGTAGTACTCCGCGACGGCGACCCCGATCCGGGCGTTCGATGCGGCGAGGCGGCGCTCGGCCGCGATCAGGTCGGGCCGTCGCCTGAGCAATTCGCCCGGCGATCCCGCGTCCCTGATCTGCGGGGCGACCGGTATGGCACTGGCCTCGGCCAGTTCCGCCCGATGCGTACCCGGCGGCGAGCCCAGCATCACATCCAGCGCGTTCATGGCCGCGTCCAGGCCCGCCTCCAGGACCGGGACGGAGGCTCCAACCTGGGCAAGTGCACCTTCGGCCTGCCGCACCTGAAGTTCAGCCGCCAGCCCTTTGCCATAGAGAAGGTTGACCGTGGAGAGCAAGTCCTGCTGCGTGCGCACCTGCCGGCGCGCCACGTCGAGCCGGGTCTGCAGCCCCCGGATGCTGATGTAGATATCGGCGGTCTGTGCCGCCACCGCCAACCGGGTGGCGGCCGCGCCTGCTTCCGAAGCCCGGTAGTCCGCCTGCGCCGCCTCGCGTCCACGGCGCAGGCCGCCGAACACGTCCAGTTCCCAGCTCGCACCGAGATTGGCCTCGTAGGCGCTGCCGTAACGATCGAAACCGGGCCTCGAGTTCAACACCTGTCCCTGGGGCGTTTCAACTGACTGGTAGGCCCTGGCCGCCTGACCGCTGACATTTGCTGACGGCAGCAAGGCAGCATTCGCCGCCCCGAGTCCTGCGCGAGCCTGGGCCACGCGCGCGGACGCCTGCGCGAGGTCAAGGTTCTGCGCCAGCGCCAGCGCGACGAACCGGGCCAGTTGCGGGTCGCCGAAACCCATCCACCAAGCGGTGAGATCGGCATTGGAGGTGGCAGGGCGTCGATCGACGGCGGCTTGGCCCATGTACCGTTCGGGCAAGGGCGCCTCAGGCCGGACATAGTCGGGGCCGACTGCGCATCCTGCAGCGAGGCTGGCAACGAAGAGCGTGGCAAGGGTGCGTTGGAGCATGGCTTCTTCCGGAAGATGGTCAAGAAAAGCGTGATGAATGAAGTGACTATAATTCAATATGGTCACTCGTTGTTGATTTTCAGGGGAGGCGCTAAGCTTCGGGCATGAGCAAAGCCACCCTTTCTTCCGTTTCTGCACGCGGCCCGGCCGACCACGACGTGCGGGACCAGATCGTTCTCGCGGCCACGGAGCACTTCAGCCGGTATGGCTACGAGAAGACCACTGTTTCCGACCTCGCCAAAGCCATTGGTTTCTCCAAGGCTTACATCTACAAGTTCTTCGAGTCCAAGCAGGCCATCGGCGAGATGATCTGTGCGAACTGCCTGCGCGAGATCGAAGCCGAGATCCGGGCGGCCGTCGAAGGCGCCGATCGCCCTCCCGAGAAGCTGCGCCGGATGTTCAAGTCGGTGGTCGAAGCCAGCCTTCGCCTGTTCTCCCAGGATCGCAAGCTCTACGAGATCGCGATTTCTGCGGCGACCGAGCGCTGGCAGTCGGCGCTCACGCATGAAGAGCGCATTCGGCAGTTGCTCCACGACATCCTGCGTGAAGGCCGTGAAATGGGGGAGTTCGAGCGCAAGACGCCACTGGACGAGGCGGCGGGGGCCATCTATCTCGTCATGCACCCCTACATCAATCCGCTGCTTCTGCAGCACAGCTTCGACCACACGGCCGAAGCGCCGGCACAACTGTCGGGCCTGGTGCTGCGCAGCCTGTCGCCTTGAGAAAAAAGGAGATGTGACCATTGACTAAATTGGTCACTAGTATCAGAATGACGGTCCCGATCACTTCGTCACTGGGACTCTCATGCTCTGGCGCCGCCTTGCCACTTCTGCAGTCATCTGCGCATTGCCGTTGGCGTTGGTCGCTTGCGGCGAAACAACGCCCTCCGATCCACGCACGCAGGCGCCGCAGGTGCGCGTCACCTCCGTCCGGGGGGCCGGCGCTGCATCGCGCGCCTTCACCGGCACCGTAGCCGCCCGGGTCCAGAGCGACCTGGGTTTTCGCGTCTCCGGCAAGGTGCTGGAGCGGCTCGTGGACGCGGGGCAGGCCGTCAAACGCGGTCAGTTGCTGATGCGCATCGACCCCGCCGATCTGAACCTGGCGGCCCATGCGCAGCAGGAGGCGGTCGCCGCCGCGCGGGCGCGCTCGCGGCAGACGGCGGAGGACGAAGCCCGCTACCGCGACCTGCGCGGCACCGGCGCGATCTCGGCCTCGGCCTACGACCAGATCAAGGCGGCCGCGGACGCCGCCAAAGCCCAGCTCAGCGCGGCCGAGGCCCAGGCCGACGTGGCCCGCAACGCGAGCCGCTATACCGAGCTCATGGCAGACGGCGATGGCGTCGTCATGGAAACGCTGGCCGAACCCGGCCAGGTCGTGAGCGCTGGGCAGGCCGTGGTGCGCGTGGCCCGCGCCGGTCCGCGCGAAGCCGTGGTCCAGTTGCCCGAAACCCTGCGGCCGGCGGTCGGTTCCGCCGGGCAGGCCACGCTCTTCGGCAAGGAGGGCGTGACGGTGCCGACCACGCTGCGGCAACTCTCGGACGCCGCGGACCGGCTGACCCGCACCTTCGAGGCGCGTTATGTGCTCAAGGGCGAGCTCGCCAATGCACCGCTGGGGGCCACGGTCACCATCCGGATCCCGGACGGGCTTCCCGCCGCGCAAGGCGGCCTGCAGGTGCCGATCGGCGCCCTGTTCGACGCGGGCAAGGGGCCGGGCGTGTGGGTCATCAGCGGCGAACCGGCGAAGGTCAGCTGGCGGCCCGTCGTGGTCGAGCACCTCGATGACGATGGTGCGCGCGTTGCCGGCTCGCTCAGGCAAGGCGACCGGATCGTTGCGCTCGGCGCGCACCTGCTGCGCGAAGGCGAGCAGGTGCGTGTGGCGGGCCAGGCCGCTGCGGCGGAGGGAGCCCGTCCGTGAGCGAAGGCCGCTTCAACCTGTCGGCGCTCGCAGTGCGCGAGCGCTCGGTCACCCTGTTCCTGATCTTCCTGATCTCGCTCGCGGGTCTTGTCTCATTCTTCAAGCTGGGCCGCGCGGAAGACCCTGCCTTCACCGTCAAGGTGATGACCATCATCACCGCCTGGCCCGGCGCCACCGCACAGGAAATGCAGGACCAGGTGGCCGAGAAGATCGAGAAGCGCCTGCAGGAGCTGCGCTGGTACGACCGCTCCGAGACCTACACCCGGCCCGGCCTGGCCTTCACGACCTTGACCCTGCTCGACAGCACGCCGCCTTCGCAGGTGCAGGAGCAGTTCTACCAGGCCCGCAAGAAGGTCGGCGACGAGGCGGGCAATCTTCCGTCCGGCGTGATCGGGCCGATGGTCAACGACGAATATGCGGACGTCACCTTCGCGCTGTACGCGCTCAAGGCCAAGGGCGAAGCGCAGCGCCTGCTGGTGCGCGACGCGGAGACGCTGCGCCAGCGCCTCCTGCATGTGCCGGGCGTGAAGAAGGTCAACATCGCCGGCGAGCAATCCGAACGCATCTTTGTCGAGTTCTCGCACGAGCGCCTGGCAACCTTGGGTATCGGTCCGCAGGACGTGTTCGGCGCGCTCAATGGCCAGAATGCCCTGACGCCGGCGGGCTCCGTCGAAACCAAGGGGCCCCAGGTGTTCATCCGCCTGGACGGGTCTTTCGACGAGCTGCAGAAGATCCGCGACACGCCGGTCGTGGCACAGGGCCGCACCCTGAAGCTGTCGGACATCGCCACCGTCAAGCGCGGCTATGAAGACCCGGCGACCTTCATGATCCGCAACGGCGGCGAGCCTGCCCTTCTGCTGGGCGTTGTCATGCGCGAAGGCTGGAACGGGCTCGACCTGGGCAAGGCGCTGGATCACGAGGTCGGTGCCATCAACGCCGAGCAGCCGCTGGGCATGAGCCTGAGCAAGGTCACGGACCAGGCCGTCAACATCAGCGCCTCGGTTGATGAGTTCATGGTCAAGTTCTTTGCCGCGCTGCTGGTGGTGATGCTGGTGAGCTTCCTGAGCATGGGCTGGCGCGCGGGCCTGGTGGTGGCCGCGGCCGTGCCGCTGACATTGGCGATCGTCTTCGTGGTGATGGCCGCTACCGCCAAGAACTTCGACCGCATCACGCTGGGGTCGCTGATCCTGGCGCTGGGCCTGCTGGTGGACGACGCGATCATCGCCATCGAGATGATGGTGGTGAAGATGGAGGAGGGCTACAGCCGCGTCGCCGCGTCCGCCTATGCCTGGAGCCATACCGCGGCGCCGATGCTCTCGGGCACGCTGGTCACGGCCGTCGGCTTCATGCCCAACGGCTTCGCGCCATCGACCGCGGGCGAATACACCAGCAACATGTTCTGGATCGTCGGCATCGCGCTGATCGCGTCCTGGGTCGTCGCCGTGGTTTTCACGCCCTACCTGGGTGTCAAGCTGCTGCCCGATTTCAAGAAGGTCGAGGGCGGCCATGCCGCCATCTACGACACGCCGCGCTACAACCGCCTGCGCGCGGTGCTCGGGCGCGTCATTGCGCGCAAGTGGCTGGTCGCCGGCGCGGTGGTGGGCCTCTTCGTCGCGGCCATCCTCGGCATGGGACTGGTCAAGAAGCAGTTCTTCCCCATCTCCGACCGGCCCGAGGTCCTGGTCGAGGTGCAAATGCCCTATGGCACGTCGATCACGCAGACCAGCGACGCCGCGGCGAGGGTGGAGGCATGGCTGGCCAGGCAGAAAGAAGCGCAAATCGTCACGGCCTACATCGGGCAGGGCGCGCCGCGCTTCTACTTCGCGATGGGTCCGGAGCTGCCCGATCCGTCCTTCGCCAAGATCGTGGTGCGCACGGGCAGCCAGGAAGAGCGCGACGCGCTGAAGCACCGGCTTCGCCAGGCGATCGCCGATGGCCTGGCCCCCGAGGCGCGCCTGCGTGTCACCCAGCTCGTGTTCGGGCCCTATTCGCCGTTCCCTGTCGCCTATCGGGTCTCGGGGCCGGACCCGGACAAGCTGCGCCAGATCGCGGCCGAAGTGCAGCAGGTCATGGATGCAAGTCCGACGATGCGCACGGTCAATACCGACTGGGGCACGCGCACGCCCACGCTGCACTTCACCTTGCACCAGGACCGGCTGCAGGCCGTGGGGCTGAGTTCCAGCGCGGTGGCGCAGCAGCTGCAGTTCTTCCTGAGCGGCGTGCCTGTCACCGCGGTGCGCGAGGACATCCGCACGGTGCAGGTCGTGGCCCGCTCGGCCGGCGCCACCCGGCTCGATCCGGCGAGGATCGCGGACTTCACACTGTCCGGCGCCAACGGGCAACGCATTCCGCTGTCGCAAGTGGGCGAGGTCGACGTGCGCATGGAAGAGCCGGTCATGCGACGGCGCGACCGCATGCCCACGATCACCGTCCATGGCGACATCGCCGATGGCTTGCAGCCGCCGGACGTGTCGACGGCCATCACCAGGCAACTGCAGCCCATCATGGACAAGCTGCCGGCGGGCTACCGCATCGAGGAGGCCGGCTCCATCGAGGAGTCGGGCAAGGCGACCAAGGCCATGCTGCCGCTGTTCCCCATCATGCTGGCGGTCACTCTGCTCATCATCATCCTGCAGGTGCGCTCCCTCTCCGCGATGGTCATGGTCTTCCTGACCAGCCCGCTGGGTCTGATCGGCGTGGTTCCCACCCTGATTCTTTTCCGGGAGCCATTCGGCATCAATGCGCTGGTCGGCCTCATTGCGCTGTCGGGCATCCTGATGCGCAACACGCTGATCCTGATCGGGCAGATCCACCACAACCAGGAGGAGGGACTGGACCCCTTCCGTTCGGTCGTCGAAGCCACCGTGCAGCGTGCACGGCCGGTGATCCTGACGGCGCTCGCCGCGATCCTGGCCTTCATCCCCCTGACCCACTCGGTGTTCTGGGGAGCGCTCGCCTACACGCTGATCGGCGGCACCTTGGCGGGAACGGTGTTGACGCTGGTGTTCCTGCCGGCCATGTATTCCATCTGGTTCAGGATCAGACCCGGCCACGGCAGCCGGCCTGCGCACTGATCCGCTCTTCATCCCATTCACCTGTATCGAGGAACTGCAATGTCGAATTCAACAGTGGTCGTGGTCACCGGCGTGTCGTCGGGCATCGGACGCGCCGCCGCACAGAAGTTTGCCGAGCGGGGTTGCCAGGTATTCGGTACCGTGCGCAACCTCGCGAAAGCGCCCGCATTGCCCGGCGTCGAGCTTGTCGAGATGGATGTGCGCGACGAAGCTTCTGTCCAGGGTGCGGTCCGATCCATCATCGACCGGATCGCGCGCATCGACGTGCTCGTCAACAGCGCGGGAACGACGATGATCGGCGCGGTGGAGGAGACCGCGACGGCCGAGGCCGCAGCGCTGCTCGATACCAATGTGCTCGGCATCCTGCGCACGGCCCAGGCCGTGCTCCCGCACATGCGGGCACAGCATCGCGGAAGGATCGTCAACATCAGTTCGGTGCTCGGCTTTCTTCCAGCTCCGTACATGGGGCTCTACTCGGCGTCCAAGCATGCCGTGGAGGGGCTGTCCGAAACGCTGGACCATGAGGTTCGCCAGTTCGGCGTGCGCGTCACGCTGGTCGAGCCGTCTTACACCAAGACCAACCTGGATATCAATTCGCCGCATGCAAAGTCAAAGATCGCGGCCTATGGCCGCGAACGCGACCTCGTAGCGCGCTCCATCGCCAGCAGCGTCAACGGTGCACCCGAACCCGATGGCGTGGCAAACACGATCGTCGAAGCGGCGCTTGGCGCGTGGCGCATGCGCTGGACTCCACCGGGCCAGGCATCCGTGCTGAGCAAATTGCGCCGCTTCATGCCGGCTGGTCCTGTCGATGCGAGCTTGAGAAAGAAACTCGGACTCGCCTGAAGCATCGACGAGGCGGATCGGCCAACGGCCGATCCCACGCAAAGTCTTGCAAGAAAGGAGATGCTTTGGATAGCTTGGATCTTTTGCGAACCTTCAGCGAGGTTGCAGTTTCAGGCAGCTTCTCGCGCGCCGCCGAGCATCTGGAGATGTCGAGAGGAACCGTGAGCAAATACATCGCGACACTCGAGGGGCGTTTCGGTGTCCGGCTGCTGAACAGGAACAGCCACGCTGTCAGTCTTACAGATGCCGGCGTGTTGCTGCTCGAAAGAAGCAAGCCCATGTTGGAGCTGGCCGACATAACGCGCGCGGAACTCCAGGAACGAGCGCTGACGCCCAGCGGGCGCCTGCGTATCTCCGCACCGCATGGTATCGATCAGACGGAGCTTCCGGCGCTGGTCAATACTTTCCTGGGCCACTATCCGGAGGTCAGCGTAAGCCTTGTTCTGACCAATCGCCAGGTCGATCTGGCGGCGGAAGGGATCGACATAGCCTTGCGTTTCGGGCCGACTGCGAACGAGAACCTCATCGTCCGCAAGTTGCTTCTGATGGATTTGGCGGTGTGCGCGTCTCCGATGTACTGGAAAAACCGGGGAATTCCAATGCACCCCGGCGATCTTGCGAATCACGATGCGCTGGTAAGCATCCATCTGAACCCCCTATCGAAGTGGCGATTTCAAGTGGACGGAGAACCATTGGAGGTTGCGGTGCGCGGCCGACTGGACGCGACGGAAGCCGGGCCGTTGATTCAGGCCGCGTTGCGGGGCGCGGGCGTCCTGTACCTGCCGTCGGTGATGCTGAGGCCGTACATCGAGAGCGGTCGCCTCGTCCCGGCATTGACGGAGTTCGTTCGCAGCGACATGTGGCTCTCGGCGGTCTATCTGCAGCGGCGACACAGTACCGCGGTCCAGCGCGCCTTTCTGAGCTTTCTCGAGGACCGGATCAATCCTCTGCGGTCTCCGCACAGAGCTTGAGCCAAGACGAGGGAGCGAAGTTTCCGCCTTGAAGACACGACGTTGCTGCATGCGCGTATCAAGATGGCGGGAAGGCGCCAGAAAATCGCATACGCGGCAACAAAT
Organism: Variovorax sp. Varisp85; assembly: GCF_047304045.1. NCBI lineage: Bacteria > Pseudomonadati > Pseudomonadota > Betaproteobacteria > Burkholderiales > Comamonadaceae > Variovorax > Variovorax sp. Varisp85. Next base: position 23,669 of record NZ_JBGLYN010000068.1, on the reverse strand, counting down.
TTCAGAGCAATGAAAGTTTGAGCCGAGCAAGGATCGACACTCAACTCTCAAGGACCGATATGAAGAAAATTCAAATTGTTCAAGGCGCCATTCTTGCGCTTATTTTCGCTTCAGCCGCCCAGGCGGAAACCTATGACGGCGTGCTTCAAAGTTCCAGCGTTCGCTCCCGGGCAGACGTCGACGCAGAGGCCGCAACCGTCGCGCAGAAGGAAGATCTTTACAGGGAATCGGCATCGAGCGGAGTCATCGCACCGCTCGGGTCTTCGAAGTCCCGGGATGTCGTCAATGCCGAAGCAGTCAAGGAGGCCCATTCCGCCAACCAGAATCTCACCGGCAAGGCCTACTACAGGGACGCCATTCCCTCCCAGTACCAGAGTCGGCCGCAGCTGGTGAACGCGGCGAAGTAGGAGTGTGGTCAGTGGATTCCGTTGTCCTGAAACGTCATGCCGCGTGTGGCTCCCGCTGCAGCGGCAGCCACAGCACGAACCGCGTTCCCGTCGGCTTCGATTCCCAACGGACCACGGCCTTGATCGCCTGCGCCCGCCGCCGCTGGTTCTGCAGGCCCCGTCCGGATGCGGACGGATTGGCCATCACCTTCTGGACGTCGAAGCCCTGACCGTTGTCCTCGATCGTCACCTGCACACCCGCGCCCTCCAGCGAGGTGCCAACGCGTATTTCCGTAGCGCGCGTGTGCCGCAGGATGTTCGAGATGCTTTCTTGCACGATGCGCAGGATGTGCAGCGCGCTCGAGGGATCGAGCCAGCCCAGGGCCGGCAACTCCTGCACTTCCCATCGCAGCGAAACACCGGTGCCTTCGAGCCGCGGCTCCAGCCGGTAGCGCAGCGTGGCCAGCAGCAGCAGCAGGTCGGCCTCGACCGGCTCCAGGGAGTCGAGCGCGAGCCTCAGGTCGTCCAGGCAGCTTTTGAGGATCTGCGAGACCTTGTCGTCGCTCATGCCGCCGCTCTCGACCGAGCGGATCGCGCTGATCAGCGAAGAGCCGAGCCCGTCGTGCATGTCCTGCATCAGGCGCTGGCGCTCATCGCTGATGGTCTGCAGGCGCTCGACCTCGCGCAGCCGCTGGTGGCTCAGCTCGAGTTCGGCCTCGCGCTTCTGCAGGCGCTGCGCAAGGCTCGCGTTGAGCTGCTCGACCTCGCCGATGGCATGCATGTAGCGGCGGTACATCAGCACGCCGAATACGCTGAAGGTGACGGCGTTGGTGTACGCCCCCATGTACCAGCCTTCGGGGCTGATGAAGTTGTTCTGCAGCAGCCAGTCGGTCAGGCCCAGCAGCACGCAGATGCCGATCCCTACCGCCACCAGCCGGCCTTCGTTGGAGCGGCGCCATGCGCTGACGCCGCCCACAAGGCAGACCGCCGCGCCCAGCAGTGCCGCGACCGCGTAGATCAGCGGCGTCACGCGGGGAGTGTTCTGCACGATGGACAGGCCGGGCATCGTGGCGATGCCGATGGCGGTGGTTGTCACGACCACGCCGCAGGTCAGCCCCTTGAGCTGCCGGCCGTGCAATTGGCGCAGGAAGAAGTGCACGATCATCACCAGCCAGAAAAGCGAGTTGACGGTCAGCCAGGCGAACCAGTCGTTCGCGATCGGCAGGCTTACGTAGAAATGCAGCCCCCGCATGAAAGAGGTGGCCGAGAGGTTGAAGAACAGCAGGTAGCCCGTTTCGTCGCGGCGCCTGAACCACACGAACAGTGCGAACACGCCCACGGCCATGAAGGCCGCACTGAGCAGTGCCGGCAGCTCCTGCTGCAGCCACTGGCGCATGCCGTAGCGGCCTCTCAGCGCGTCGATGGGGCCGATCCACAGCGACGACAGCGCCACCTGGGCGCCCCGGGTGTGCTCCAGGCGCAGGAGGATCTCGCTGGGCGGCTTGCTGCCGGCGCCGTCGTCCAGTTGGACCCACAGCGGAGTGCGGGTGCTGTTCCATAGCGGACCCGACTGCTGCGCGCGGTGGACCAGATGGCCATCGGCGTAGACCGCGATGGTGCCGTCGGTCTTGATCCGGATGCCATACAGCGCAAGCGGCCCGGGGTTGGGCGGCAGGCCGCGCACGGACAGCCTGATCCAGGTCGTTCGCGTCGTCCTTGTGGAAGTGGCCTCTGCCTGTCGCAGCAGCGCGATGGGGAGGGCGAGGGGCAGTTCGACCTGCTTCCAGGTGTTCGGCAGGGCGCTGCTGTCCTGAAGAGGCGCTGGATTGCTGAAGCCAGGCGCGTCGTCGACCTGCCAGTCGGCCCGCGTGAGGTGCAACAGCGCATCGGACTGCTGCGAGCCGACCGTTCCGGCCAGCAAGACACCAATGACGCCCAGCAATGCCATCGAAACGACGAGCACCACGTTGGCGAAGAAGGGCGCGGGACGGTAGGTCAAGGGGAGTTCGGATGGGCAGCGTTCAGAACCGACGCGAACGAGATGTAACCTATTTTCTCATTTTGTAATCCAACTTCGAGACGTGCCCCGTCGTGCATTCACGACAAGGTGATTCAGGAGTAACTATATGTATGGTTAAATCCCCGCAACTATCGCGAAGAAGACGAGGGATTGCATGAAGCTGCTGCTGAGCATTGTGTTCGCCGCCGTGAGCTTGGCCAGTTGCGCCAGCGCACCGCCCACACCCACCGAACCCGGAACGGGCACAGGCACTTCCTATGTGCCCATGGTCGCCATGGAGGGCGTGGACAAGGCGCGCTACGACAACGACGTGGCGGCATGCCGCACGGCATCGACCCGCATCACGGCCCGCAGCGAAACCGGCGACGCCATGTGGGGTGCGCTGGGCGTCGGGCTGATCACGGTGTACGGGCAGGGCATCGTCGCCGCAGCCTCCTACACCGGCATCACCGCCGCCGTCATCGACTGGAACGGTCGCCCCGATGCAGAACTGATCGCCGAGCACCAGCAGGTCGCCATCGTGCATTGCATGGCCAAGCGCGGCTATCGCAACCTCGACCCCAACGTGCGCGAATCGTTCTACGGCAACACCTTTACCCCGGGCGTCATTGCGAAGCCCCGCCGTACCGGCGTCGACACCTATAACGTCGAGACGCTCGCCAAGGCCGGCCGCTGCAACCTGCAGCCGCGCGCGGAGCTCACGGCCAAGGGCCCCGGCTACGAGAACTACAACGTGCCCTGCGACAACGGCGGAACCTGGGCCGTGCGTTGCGAGTTCGGCCAGTGCCGCGTGCTGGCGCAGGCACCCACCCGCCGCTCCTGAGCTTCGACGGCCCCGCGCCGGGCCGGCAAGCTCACTTGACGATCATTCCCTTGAGCGCCGGGTCCGGCGGCGGCGGCTTGAGCTTCATCTGCCGCATCGTCTTCACCAGCAGCTGCGCGATCATCACGTTGCGATGCCGCTTGCTGTTGGCGGGCACCACGTACCAAGGCGCGTGATCGGTCGATGTGGCGCCCAGCGCGGTCTCGTAGGCCTGCTGGTAGGCGCTCCACTTGGTGCGCACCGCGAGGTCGTCCATGCTGAACTTCCATTGCTTGCCGAGCGTATCGATCCGGGCCTGCAGGCGCTCCCGTTGCTCGTCCTTGTCGATGTGCAGCATGCACTTGACAATCACCGTGCCGGTTTCGGTGAGCAGCCGCTCGAAGTCGTTGATCTGAGCGTAGCGGCGTTTCGCCTCGGCCTTGTCGATCCAGCCCTCGACCACGGGCACCAGCACGTCTTCGTAGTGGCTGCGGTTCCACACCATGATCTCGCCGATGCGCGGCACGGCGGCATGGCAGCGCCAGAGGTAGTCGTGTGCGCGTTCCTCGTCGTTCGGTGCCTTGAAGGCCGTCACGCGCACGCCCAGCGGCGAGGTGCGCGAGAACACCCAGCGCACGGTGCCGTCCTTGCCGCTGGTGTCCATGCCCTGCAGCACCAGCAGCAGCTTGCGCCGCCCCTCGGCGTGCAGCACGTCCTGCAACTCGTCGAGCTCGACGGCCAGTGCGTCGAGTTCCGCGCGCTGCAAGGCCTCGTCCCCATGGCAGAACGACGTGTCGTCGGGGTCGATGTGCGAGAGCCTGAACTTGCCGCCGGCGCGGTATTTCTTGAAGCTGGCCATGAAGCGGGACTCCGTGAAGAAAAAGAGCCGACAGCGTACGCGATCGATCAGCGCTCGTCGTCTTCGGGGGGCAGGGAGGCGCTCCAGCGATCGTCCCATTCGGCATGCTGGCGCGCGGCGCCGTCGAGTTCGCGCCGGTCGCGCTTGGTGGGGCGGCCCTGTTCGATGGCCAGGGCCGGCTCGGTGCCCGCGCGGCGCTGCTCCCGGAAGGCGGCCTGCGCCGCAAGGCTCTCGGCGGTTTCCTCGTAGAGCTGCTGCGCCACCGGCGCCGGCCCGCGCTGGCCACTGAGGCCGCGCACCGTCACGGTCCGCGTCAGCGGGCCCATGCGCATGGCCACGGTGTCGCCGGGCTTGACTTCGCGCGAGGCCTTGGCGACGTCGCCGTTCACCTGCACGCGGTTCTTGCCGATTTCCTCCGCGGCCAGCGAGCGCGTCTTGAAGAAGCGGGCGGCCCAGAGCCATTTGTCGATGCGCAGACGGTCCATGGATGTCGAAGAGTGGGTGTCAGGAATTGTGCCCCGACAGCGGCAGATGCACGACCGCGTCCAGCCCGATCACCTGTTCGGCCCCGCTCTGCGCGTCCGGCTCGCTGCGGTTGTCGAGGCTGATGCGTCCGCCGAGCGCCAGCACGATCTCGCGGCAGATCGCCAGGCCCAGCCCCGAGCCGCTCGACGCGCTGCCGGCGGAGAAGGGCGCGAACAGGCGCTGCCGCAGCTCGGACGAGATGCCGGGGCCGCAATCGCGCACGGTGAGCACCGCGTCCTCGCCCTCGGCGCGCACCGAGACCGACAGTGCAGCGCCCACGGGGCTCTGCTTGATCGCGTTGTGCAGCAGGTTGCGCGTGAGTTCCTGCAGCATCCAGTGGTGGGCGCGCACCGGCACTGGCTCGTCGATGGCGAGCTCGAAGTCGAGCGCCTTGTCGGCCACCAGCGGCGACAGGTCGAGCGCGATCTGCCGCGCCACCTCGCCGAAGTCGAGCGTCACCGATTCCGGCTGCTGGCGCAGCTGCTCCACCTTGGCAAGCGACAGCATCTGGTTGGCAAGCGTGGTCGCACGCTCCACCGTGTGGCTGATCTCGCCGAACGCCTGCTCGGGAGCGACGTCGCCGCGCCGCGCCGACTGCACCTGGGCCTTCAGCACGGCCAGCGGCGTGCGCAGCTGGTGGGCGCTGTCGCGCACGAAGCGCTTCTGGTGGTCGAGCAGCCGCTGCAGCCGGCCCATCACTTGCGTGGTGGCGTCGATCAGCGGGCGCAGCTCGCGCGGGGCATCGGGCGCGTCGATGGGCGAGAGGTCGTCGGCCGGGCGCTTCTCGATGGCTTCGCCCAGCTCGCGCACCGGCCGCGTGGCGCGCTGCACGACGAACACCGTGACCAGCGCGATCACGCCCATCAGCAGCAGCTGGCGCCACAGCATGTCGAGCAGCAGCTTGCGCACCAGGGTTTCGCGCAGCTCCAGCGTCTCGGCCACCTGCACCACGGCCATGCCGCGGCCGGTGGCGCTCGCCACCGGCTGCAGCAGCACGGCGACCCGCACCGGCTGGTTGCGGAATTGCGCGTCGTAGAAGTCGACCAGCGCCGCATACGCGCCGCGGTCCGGAATGCGGCCGCGCCAGAAGGGCAGTTCCGCAAAGCCCGAGATCAGCTTGCCGTCGAGCGCCGAGACTCGGTAGAACAGCCGGCTGCGGTTGTCGGCCTCGAAGGCCTCCAGTGCGGAGTAGGGCACGATGGCCCGCAGCCGCGCCATGTCTTCGTAGCCCTCCACGTCGAGCTGTTCGCCGATGGTCTTGGCGGACGCGAGCAATGTGCGGTCGTAGGCCGTGGTGGCGGCCGCGAGGCTCTGGCGGTACAGGCTCACGCTGTTGATCACGATGAACACCGCAATCGGCGCGAGGATGCCGAGCAGCAGCCGCGCGCGAAGCGAGGAAACGCGGGTCATGTTTCCGGGCGCAGCAGGTAGCCCAGCCCGCGCATGGTCATCAGCACGGCGCCGGTGCCCACGAGCTTCTTGCGCAGGCGGTACACCACCACCTCGATGGCTTCGTACTGCACGTCGGCCTCGCCCGGAAACACCAGCTCGAACAGGCGCTCCTTGGTCACGGCGTGGCCCGGCTTCATCATCAGCGCCTTCAGCAGCGCCAGCTCGCGCGGTGTGAGTTCGAGCAGCTCGGCGCGGTTGTAGATGGCGCCGTTGTCGGGCTCGAAGCGCAGCCCGCCGATCTCCTGCGGGTTGAGTCCGGCGTCCTGCCCCGCGACGCCGTGGCTGCGCCGGCGCAGCGCGCGGATGCGGGCTTCCAGCTCGTCGAGGTCGAAGGGCTTGGGCAGGTAGTCGTCGGCGCCGGCGTTGAGGCCGACGATGCGGTCGCCGACCGTGCCGCGCGCGGTCAGCAGCAGCACCGGCGTGCGCAAGCCTTCGGCGCGGGCCTGGGCCAGCACCTGCAGGCCGTCGAGGTTGGGCAGGCTCAGGTCGAGGGCGACCACGTCGGGCTCGATGGCGCGCCACTGGGCGACGGCCTCGGCCCCGTCGCCGCAGACGCGCACATCGATCCGGCGGCGCCCGAGGGTGCGCTGCAGGGTGATTTGCATCGAGGGATCGTCTTCGACCAGCAGCAGCTTCATACGGTGGCGGCAGGGATGGGTACTTTGGTGTTTTCCCCAGTCTGGCGGACAGCCAACTGACAGCGGGGCGGCGCATGATAGCGCTCAGCTAAAAGTCAGCTTCCTTTCAAGTTCCTTCCAATTCCAGGAGACACGCATGCGTCGCGACACCTTTCTGAAGTCATTGGCCGCGCTGGCCGCCACCGGTGCCCTGCCACTGTCGGCCCTGGCCGCCGCCAACGTCAAGATGATGATTCCCGCCAACCCCGGCGGCGGCTGGGACACCACCGGCCGCGCGCTGGGCAAGGCCATGACCGAAGCCAAGGTGGCCGACACCGTCACCTACGACAACAAGGGCGGCGCCGCCGGCGCGCTGGGCCTGGCCCAGTTCGTGAACGGCTCCAAGGGCGATGCCAACGCGCTGATGGTCATGGGCTCGGTCATGCTGGGCGGCATCATCACCGGCAAGCCGCCGGTCAACCTGTCGCAGGCCACGCCCATCGCCCGCCTGACGACCGAGTACAACGTGTTCGTGCTGCCGGCCAACTCGCCGCTCAAGAGCATGAAGGACGTGGTCGACCAGCTCAAGAAGGACCCGGGCAGCGTCAAGTGGGGCGGCGGTTCGCGCGGCTCCACCGAGCACATCGCCGCGGCCATGATCGCGCAGAAGGTGGGCGCCGATCCGTCCAAGATCAACTACGTCGCCTTCCGTGGCGGCGGTGAAGCCACCGCCGCTGTCCTGGGCGGCAACGTCACCGTCGGCGGCAGCGGCTACAGCGAATTCGCCGAATACATCGCCGCTGGCAAGATGAAGGCCATTGCCGTCACCTCCGCGCAGCGCCTGCCGGGCATCAATGTGCCCACGCTGAAGGAGCAGGGCATCGACGTCGAGATCGGCAACTGGCGCGGCGTGTACGGCGCGCCCGGCATCTCGGCCGAGCAGCGCAAGGCGCTGACCGACATGGTGCTGGCCGCGATGAAGAGCCCGTCGTGGGCCGAGTCGCTCAAGAAGAACGACTGGACGCCGGCGGTGCTCTCGGGCGACGCCTTCACCAAGTTCGTCGATGACGACTTCGCGAGCCTCCGGGCCATCATGGCGAAGTCCGGCATGGTCTGAACAAGGTTCACCCCCAGGCTGCGCGCACTTCGTGTCGCGCGCGCCTTCCCCCTGCCGGGGGCAACACCTGAGGCCCGGCAAAGCCGGTTCCTCGGTGTTCCCCGAAGGGGCTCTCTTCCCCCCGACTGCGGGAGCAAAAAATGACAACTCCAGACTCCTCGGCCTCGCCGCAACCCTCGGCCACGTGGCCACAAACCCTGGTCGGCGCCGGCGTGCTGCTGACCGGCCTCGCGCTGGCCTTCGGCGCGATCGGCATTTCTTCCGAAGCCGGCTATGGCGGCGTCGGCCCCAACTTCCTGCCCTGGCTCGTGTCCGTGGTGCTCGTGCTGTGCGGCGCCTGGATCCTGTGGGAGGCGCGCACCGGCGGCTTCCGCGAGCTCGACGCGCCTACTGGCGCCGAGCATGCCTACTGGCCCGGTTTCGTCTGGGTGTCGGCGGGGCTGCTGCTCAACGCAGCACTCATCACCACGCTCGGCTTCATCTTGAGCTGCACGATGTGCTACGTGCTCGCGGTGCAGGGCCTGCGCCGCGCGAGCGGGCAGGGCGGCGTCAACTCGCCGCGCACCTGGCTCGTCGACTTCGTCACCGGCGCGCTGATCTCGGCCCCGGTGTTCTGGATGTTCACGCAATTCCTGGCCATCAACCTGCCTGGCCTCACCAACACCGGGTGGATCTGACATGGATATCTTCAACGCACTCATGGCGGGCTTCGCCGCCGCCATCACCCCCGTCAACCTGCTGTGGTGCCTGGTCGGCTGCGCCCTGGGCACGGCCGTGGGCGTGCTGCCCGGCATCGGCCCGGCCGTGGCGGTGGCCATGCTGCTGCCCATCACCGGCAAGGTCGACATCACGGCCTCGATGATCTTCTTCTCGGGCATCTACTACGGCGCCATGTACGGCGGCTCGACCACCTCCATCCTGCTGAACACGCCTGGCGAAACCGCCAGCATGGTGACGGCGATGGAGGGCAACAAGATGGCCAAGAGCGGCCGCGCGGGCGCAGCGCTTGCCACGGCCGCCATCGGCTCGTTCGTGGCCGGCACCATCGCCACCGTCATCGTCACGCTGTTCGCGCCCTTCGTGGCCGACTTCGCGGTCAAGCTCGGGCCGCCCGAGTATTTCATGTTGATGCTGCTGGCCTTCACCACGGTAAGCGCGGTGCTCGGCAAGAGCACGCTGCGCGGCATGACGGCGCTGTTCGTCGGCCTCGCCGCGGGTTGCGTCGGCCTTGACCAGATCTCGGGCCAGGGCCGCTATACCGGTGGCGTGCCCGAACTGCTCGACGGCATCGAGATCGTGCTGGTGGCCGTGGGCCTGTTCGCCGTGGCCGAGGTGCTGTACGCCGTGCTGTACGAAGGCCGCGTGGTCGAAGGCCAGAACAAGCTCAGCCGCGTGCACATGAGCAAGCGCGACTGGAAGCGCTCCATTCCCGCCTGGCTGCGCGGCACCGCCATCGGCACGCCGTTCGGCTGCATCCCGGCCGGCGGCACGGAGATCCCGACTTTCCTGAGCTATGCGACCGAGAAGAAGCTCGCCAAGGACAAGGACGCCAAGGCCGAGTTCGGCACCACCGGCGCCATCGAAGGCGTGGCCGGCCCCGAGGCCGCCAACAACGCCACGGTGACGGCCGCGCTGATCCCGCTGCTCACGCTGGGCATTCCGACCTCGAACACCACCGCCATCCTGCTGGGCGCGTTCCAGAACTACGGTATCCAGCCGGGTCCGCAGCTGTTCACCACCTCCGCTGCGCTGGTGTGGGCGCTGATCGCATCGCTGTACATCGGCAACGTGATGCTGCTGGTGCTGAACCTGCCGATGGTCGGCCTGTGGGTCAAGCTGCTGAAGATTCCGAAGCCCCAGCTGTACGCCGGCATTCTGATTTTCGCGACGGTGGGCGCCTACGGCATGCGCCAGAGCGCGTTCGACCTGTTCCTGCTGTATGCCATCGGCCTGCTGGGCGTGGTGATGCGCCGCTTCGACTTCCCGACCGCGCCCGTGGTGGTCGGCATGATCCTGGGCCCGCTGGCCGAAGCGCAGCTGCGCAACGCCATGTCGATCGGCGAGGGGAGTGCGTCGGTGTTCTTCCAGCGCCCGATGTCGATCGCGCTGGTCGTCATCGTGGTGGCCGTGCTGGTGCTGCCGCGCCTTGCCAAGCGCATGAGCGAACGCAAGCTGAAGCGGCTGGCACAGCTGGACGCCTGACGCTCCTCGGGGCTCGCCCGAGCCCGGGCAAAAAAAAGCTGCGGCAATGCCGCAGCTTTTTTTGTTGCCGCCGTGAGGCTTATCGCCCCGCCGCAGGCGTCTCGACCAGGTCGTCGTCGATGTGCGGATCGGCCGGCTGCCCGCGCAGCTTGCGCACGGTGCGCCGGATCCAGTGCTCGATGTCGTCCACGTAGGTGAACACGGCCGGCACCACCAGCAGGCTCAGCACAGTCGAGGTGATCAGCCCGCCGATCACCGCCATCGCCATTGGCGAGCGGAAGCTGGAGTCCGCGGCGCCGAAGCCGACCGCGATCGGCAGCATGCCTGCGCCCATGGCGAGCGTGGTCATGATGATGGGCCGGGCGCGCTTGTGGCAGGCGTCGCGCAGCGCGTCCCAGCGGCTCATGCCGTGGTCGCGGCGCGCCACGATGGCGTACTCCACCAGCAGGATGGAGTTCTTGGTGGCAATGCCCATCAGCATGATGAGACCGATCAGCGAGGGCATCGACAGCGCCTTCTGCCCGATCAGCAGCCCCACGAACGCGCCGCCCAAGGCGAGCGGCAGCGCGCACAGGATCGTCACCGGATGCAGGAAGTCCTTGAACAGCAGCACCAGCACGATGTAGATGCACAGCACGCCGGTGAGCATCGCCAGGCCGAAGCTGGCGAACAGCTCGGTCATCACCTCGGCGTCGCCCACTTCGGTCACGCGCACACCGGCCGGCAGCTTCTGGATCGAGGGCAGCTTTTCCACCGCGGCCTTGGCGTCGCCCAGGCCCACGCCCGAAAGCTCGATCTCGAAGTTCACGTTGCGCGAGCGGTCGTAGCGGTCGATCACGGCCGGGCCGCCTTCCATGGTGAGCGAGGCCACCTGGTTCAGCATCACGGGCCCGCGCGCGCCGGGCACCGAGAGGCGTCCGAGCAGGTCGATGTCCTTGCGTGCCGAGTCTTCCAGCTTCACCACGATCGGCACCTGCCGCTGCGCGAGGTTGAGCTTGGCCAGCGCCTGGTCGTAATCGCCCAGGGTGGCCACGCGCAGCGTCTCGGCGATGGCCGAACTGGTCACGCCCAGGTCGGCGGCGCGCGCGAAGTCGGGGCGCACGGCGATCTCGGGGCGGATCAGGCTGGCGGTGGAGGTGATGTTGCCCAGGCCGGGAATGGTGCGCAGGTCTTTCTCGACTGCGCTGGCGGCGCTGGCCAGCGCCGCCGGGTCTTCGCCCGTGAGCGCCAGGATGTACTTCTCGCCCGAGCCGCCCAGGCCCACGGTGCTGCGCACGCCGGGCAGCGTTTCGAGCGCGGCGCGGATCCGGTTCTCGATCACCTGCTTGCGCGGGCGGTCGCCGCGCGGATCGAGCTTGATTGTGAGCGTGGCCTTGCGCGTTTCGGGCGTGCCGAAGTTCGCGAACGGGTCACCACCCGCGCTGCCGCCCGCCACAGTGGTGTAGACGCTCTTCACGTGGTCGATCTTCATCACGCGGTTGCGAGTTTCCTCGGCGGCGGCCGTGGTCTGCGCCAGCGTAGAGCCGGGCGCGAGCGAGAGATAGATCTGCGTCTGCGAGTTGTCGTCCGCCGGAATGAAGCCGGTCTTGAGCAGCGGGATCATCGCCAGCGAACCGAAGAAGAAGAGGGTGGCCAGCACCATCGTCTTGAAGCGGTTGTGCGTGCTCCATTCCACCGCGCGCATGTACCAGCGCAGCCAGCCCGGCTCCTTCTCAGCGCCGACGATCGGCTTCAGGATGTAGGCCGCCATCATGGGCGTGAGCACGCGCGCCACCACCAGTGACGCGAACACCGCCAGCGAGGCCGTCCAGCCGAACTGCTTGAAGAACTTGCCGGCCACGCCGCTCATGAAGGCCGTGGGCAGGAACACCGCGATCAGCGTGAAGGTGGTGGCGATCACGGCCAGGCCGATCTCGTCGGCCGCCTCCATGGCCGCCTGATAGGGTGTCTTGCCCATGCGCAGGTGGCGCACGATGTTCTCGACCTCCACGATGGCGTCGTCCACCAATATGCCGACCACCAGCGACAGCGCCAGCAGCGAGATCACGTTGACCGAGAAGCCCAGCAGGTACATGCCGATGAACGCCGGGATCACCGACATCGGCAGTGCGATGGCCGACACGAACGTGGCGCGCCAGTCGCGCAGGAACAGCCACACCACCACCACCGCCAGGATGGCCCCTTCGTAGAGCAGGTGCAGCGAGCCGTTGTATTCCTCGTCCACCGGATCGACGAAGTTGAATGCCTCGGTCAGCTCGATGTCGGACCGCTTCGCACGCAGGTCGGCCAGCGCCTTCTGCACGGCGTGGCCCACTTCCACCTCGCTGGCACCGCGGCTGCGGGCCACCTCGAAGCCCACCACGGGCTTGCCGTTGAGCAGCGCGGCCGCGCGCGGCTCGGCGATGGTGTCGCTGATGCGCGCCACCTGGTCGAGGCGGATGCGCCGTCCGTCGGTCAGCACGAGCTGCATGTCGGCCAGCTGGTCAGCCGACTGCACCGTGGCCATGGTGCGAACGGGCTGCTCGCTGCCACCCAGGTCGAAGCGGCCGCCCGCGCTCTCGGTCTGCACCTGGCGCAACTGGCGCGAGATGTCGGCCGCCGAGGCGCCCAGCGCCTGCAGCTTGCCCGGATCGAGGTCGACGTGCACCTGGCGCGCGACGCCGCCCACGCGGTTCACCGCACCTACGCCGGGCAGCGCGAGCAGCTTCTTGGTGATGTCGTTGTCGACGAACCAGCTCAGTGCCTCGTCGTCCATGGCCGAGGAGGCGATGGTGAAGGCCAGCACCGGCTGGGCCGCGAAGTCGAGCTTGGTGACGACCGGGTCGCGCACGTCGGCCGGCAGGTCGGCGCGCACGCGCTGCACCGCGGAGCGCACGTCGTCCACGGCTTCCTGTACCGGCTTCTCGAGGCGGAATTCGACGATCAGCGTGGCGGCGCCGTCCTGCACCTTGGTGGTGATGTGCTTCAGGCCCTGCACCGTGGCGATGGAGTTCTCGAGCTTGCGCGCGACGTCGGTCTCCAGCTGCGAAGGCGCGGCGCCGGGCAGCGACGCCGAGACCGTCACGGTCGGCAAGTCGATGTCCGGAAAGTTCTGCACCTTCATCGCGTTGAACGACAGCAGCCCCCCGAAGGTGAGCAGCACGAACAGCATCACCGCCGGAATCGGGTTGCGTATGGACCAGGCGGAAACGTTCATGGGCGTGTCCTTTGAATTGCTTACTTGGCCGCGGCGGCGGAGGCCGCCGACCTGGCCGGCTGCGCGGAGGGCGCGGGCGCATCCACCACGCGCACCAGGTCGCCGTCGTTGAGGAAGCCCGCACCCTGCACCACCACCTGGGCGCCGTCGGGCAGCGCGCTGGTGATTTCGATGCGGTCGTTCAGCCGCCGACCGATCTGCACCTTCATCTGCGCCACCTTGTTGTCAGGCTTGAGCAGGAAGACGTTGTTGAAGCCGTCGCGCGGCACGATGGCGCTCTGCGGCACCGTGGGCGCCGAGCTGCGGCCCAGCTCGAAGTCGCCGCGCGCGAACATGCCCGCCTTGATGCCGGTGTTCTGCTGCACGTTGGGAAGGTCGACGTACACCAGCGCCGCGCGCGTCTGCGGATCGACCGTGGGCGCAATGCTGCGCACCTTGCCGCGCACCTGCGCGCCGCTGGCGCTGACCACGAAGGCGGTGGTGCCGACCGAGATGCGGCTCAGCTCCGCCGAAGTGACCTCGGCGCGCCATTCGAGCCGGCCCTGGCGGATCAGGCGGAACAGCTCGGTGCCGGCCGAGACCACGCTGCCGACGGTGGCGGTGCGCGCCGAGATCACGCCGTCGTCGGGTGCCAGCACCTGTGTGTTGCGCCCGCGCACCTGCTGCGCGGCCAGCACCGCCTCGGCCGCCTCCACGCGCGCCTTGGCGGTCTGCTCGGTCGTCTGGTACTGGTTGATCTGCTGCTGGCTCAGCGCGCCGGTGGCCTGCAGCGTGCGGGCGCGCGCGGCATTGCCGGCGGCGTCGGCCGCGGTGGCGCGGGCTTCGGCCAGCGAGGCGCGCGACTGCGCGATGTCGGCCTGCACCGTCTCGGGCGAGAACACGGCCAGCACCTGGCCCTTCTTGACGACGTCGCCCACGTTCACGCGCACCTCGGCCAGCTTCAGGCCGTTGGACTCGGAGCCGACCACCGCCTCCTGCCAGGCGGCCACGTTGCCGTTGGCTGCGAGCGTGAGCATCAGCTCGGTGGCCTCCGGCCTGGCGACGGTGACGGTCAGCGCGGGCCTGGGCGCTGAGCCGCCGTCCTTTGCCTTGGCGGCGGACTCGGCCGCCTTGTCCGAGGGCTTGCCGCGCGCCACGAAGAAGATCGCCGCGATGACGACGACCAGCGCGAGCAGCGCGATGACGAGAGTGGAACGCTTCATTGTTTTCATGGCGACGTCGCGACCTGGGTGGCCGGGGTGGTGGTCATTGAGGACGATTCGGAAGAGGGCGCGGAGCGGCTCCAGCCGCCACCCATCGAGCGGTACAGCGCAACCCATGCCTCGGTGCGCTCGCGCTGCAGCGAGACGCGCGCCGTCTGCGCGGAGAACAGCGTGCGGCGCGAATCCTCCAGCTCGAACAGGCTCGCGAGGCCGCTGCTGTAGCGGGCCTGCGTGGCGTCGAAGGAGGCCTGGTAGTTCTTCACCGCGGCGTCGGCGTCGGTGGTGCGGGCGTCGGTGGCGTCGAGGTTGACCAGCGCCTCCTCGACCTCGCGCACGGCCTGCCGCACGTTGGCGCGGTAGAGCGACACAGCCTCTGCGTAGCGCGCCTTGGCGGCGTCGGTGTTGGCCCTGCGCGCGCCGCCGTCGAGCAGCGGAACGGTCAGCGACAGCGGGCCCACGGTCCAGGTCTCGAGCGATTGGTGCACGCCGCCGACGCGATATTGCGTGCGTCCGATCGAACCCGACAGCGTGAGCTTCGGGTAGCGCTCGGCTTCGGCCGAGCCTACGTCGGCGCTGGCCGAGGCTACGCCGAGCTCGGCCGCGTACACGTCGGGCCGCTGCGAGATCGCCTCGGCCGGCACGCTGGCGATGCTGCCCACGGCTGGCAGTGCACGCTGTGCTGGCGCGGCGGCGAGCTTCTGTTCGAGCGTGGTTTCGTCGATGCCGCTGAGCGCGACCAGCGCCTTGCGCTGCACCGCGCACTGGGCGCGCTGCTGGGTGAGACGGCCCGAGGCGTCGGAGGCGCTGGCGCGGGCCAGTGCGGCATCGGCCGGTGCGGTGAAGCCGGCCTTCGCGGAGAGGTCGTTGAGCCGCGCCGTCTCCGAACGCGAACGCGCGTCCGATTCGGATACCCGCAGCTGCTGCTGGCAGGCACGCTCGGCGAAATAGGCGTTGGCCGTCTCGGCCGCCACTGCCACGCGCGCGTCGTGCCACTTGGCGTTGGCGCTGTTCTGCTTGGCCTCGGCGGCGTCGCGGTCGGCGCGCAGGCGGCCGAACAGGTCGATCTCCCATTTCGACTGCAGGCCCGCCTGCAGCGTGGTGATCGGCGTACTCGCGGAGAGGTTGCTGCTGTTGCTGCCGCCGCCGCTGGAAGCAAAGCCCGAGGTGCCGCGGCTGGCCGAAGCCGTGCCGTCCAGGCTCGGCAGCAGCGCGGCGCCGGCCTGCACGCGCGTGGAGCGCGCCTCGGCCACGCGCGCCGCTGCGCTGGCGATGTTCGGGCTCGCCGCTTCGGCTGCGGCGATCAGCTCGACCAGCAGCGGATCGTCGAGCTGGCGCCACCAGTCGGCCAGCGATGCCAGTGAGCCGCCGTGGGGCAGGGGAGCGTGCCATTGCGCAGGGAACGGCGCCTCGACCTGCGCGGGCGGGCGCGTCAGCGAACAGCCCATCAGGCCGATGCCCAGGCAGAGGGCAGCCATCAGTTTCAGTCGGAGTCTTCTCATTTCTTCAGCTTTCTCTCGGCATTCCGGCGGGCCGCCTCGGCTTCGACCAGCGCCAGCGCATAGCCCGTGAGGCGGTCGGCCCAGGTGTCGATGGCGCGCGGTGTGCGCAGCAGCGAAGGGCGAATGGCCTCGATGAAATCCTGGCTCACGTAGAGCTGCATCGACAGCCCGGTGATCGCGAAGGTCAGGCGGTGGATGTCGTCGTCGGCCCGCTCCACCTTCAGGTGGCGGCACAGCAGGTCGGCGATGGCGCGGTGCGGACCCTTGATGTCGCGCTCCAGCTCTTCGGCCCAGCGGCTCGTCGGCTCCAGCATCTCGCGCATGTGCAGCTGGATGCACTGCCGCACGATCTCGCCCTGCTTGAGCGGGTCGATCATCGACACCATGCAGATGCGCAGCGTGTCTTCGAGCGACTGGCCGGGCACGTTGCAGGCGGCGACGAGGTCGCTGGAGTCGCCGCCCATCGGTTCGCTGAAGGTGGCTGCGTACAGCCCCTCCTTGTCGCCGAAGTAGTAGCTGATGGCCGAGATGTTGACCCCGGCCTCGCGGGCGATCTCGCGCGTGGAGGTCTTGGAGAACCCCTTCTGCGCGAACAGCCGCAGCGCTGTATGGAGCAGCCGGTGGCGTGCCTCGGCGCCGTCGCTGCGCGGTGCGCGGCGCGGGGCATGGGTGATCGGGTCTCTCGCATTCATGCCCCGCATTAAACCATGCATGAAATCAAACGATTGATTTACTTAAGGGCTGCTGAAGGCTTTTGTCTGCAACTTCGATTCTGGGCATTTCCCCGCGGACTTTGATGCCGGATTTGTTGCCGATTGATGCGCGCTACGATCCCGCCATGCCTGTCGCTCCCACCGCACCGCCCACACTGCCCCTCGACGCCGAGGGCATCCTCGCGCTGGCCGCGCGCTCGATGTTTCATTTGTTTTCAAGCATCAGCCAGGGCATGTTCCTGGTGGACAGCAGCGGGCGCATCGTGTGGGTGAACGAGGGCTACCGGCGTTTCCTGCCGGCGCTGGGCTTTTCGTCCATCGACCAGTTCCTGGGGCACATGGTGGAAGACGTGATTCCCAATACCCAGATGCGGCGAGTGCTTGAGACCGGCGAGCCGATCCTCGTGGACCTGCTGACCAACAAGGCCGGCACCTTCGTGGTCAGCCGCCTCCCGCTGCGCCAGGAGCGCGAGGGCGGGGCGGGCGAGGTGATCGGCGCCATCGGCATCGTGCTGTTCGACCAGCCCGAGACCACGCTGCAGCCGCTCATCAGCAAGTTCGCGCTGCTGCAGCGCGACTTGGACGACGCGCGGCGCGAACTCGCGAGCCAGCGCAACAACCCGCTCTACCAGCATGCGCCCGATGGCCAGCGCCGCTCCAAGTACACCTTCGCGAGCTTCATCGGCAGCAGCCCGGCGGCGGTGGAGGTGAAGCGGCATGCGCGCCGTGCGGCCCAGTCGGCCAGCCCGGTGCTGCTGCTGGGAGAAACCGGTACGGGCAAGGAACTGCTGGCGCACGCGATCCATGCCTCGTCGGCGCGGGCGAAGGGCCAGTTCGTCAGTGTCAACATCGCGGCCGTGCCGGACACGCTGCTCGAAGCCGAGTTCTTCGGTTTCGCACCCGGCGCCTTCACCGGCGCTGACCGCAAGGGCCGCGAGGGCAAGTTCAAGCTGGCCGACGGCGGCAGCCTGTTCCTCGACGAGATCGGCGACATGCCGCTTGGCCTGCAGGCCAAGCTGCTGCGTGCGCTGCAGGAGGGCGAGATCGAGCCGCTGGGCTCCAACAAGCTCGTGCCCTTCGATGCCCGCGTGATCGCGGCCACCTCGCGCGACCTGCCGGAGCTGGTGCGGCGGGGGCTGTTCCGCGAAGACCTCTACTACCGCCTCAACGTGCTGCCGCTGCGCGTGCCGCCGCTGCGCGAGCGGCGCTCGGACATTCCCGCGCTGGTCGAGGCGCTGGGCGAGGACATGGCGCTGCGCAGCGGCGAGGCGCCACCCGAACTCACGCCCGACGCGCTCGCGCTGCTCGCGGGCCAGCACTGGCGCGGCAACATCCGCGAACTGCGCAACGTGCTGGAGCAGGTGACCATGCGCAGCGACTCGCAGCGGATCGATTCCGTGCAGCTCGAACGCATCCTGCGCGAGGCTGGGCTGGAGCAGATCGAGTTGCCGGCCACCTTGCAGAGCGCGCACGATGCGGATGAAGAAGCGGCGTTGCTGCGGCCGCTGGCGCAGCAGGTGGCCGAGCTGGAGCGCAAGGCGATCGCGGCGGCGCTGGCTTCGACGGGCGGGAACAAGCTGGCGACCTCGCGGCTGCTCGGGATTTCGCGGGCGACCTTGTATGAGCGGATGACGAGTCAGGAACAGTCAACCTGAATCCGCTGTCTGCCATGCGCAGGATGGGCCGCGCGGACATCGAGCGCCACACGTCCATTGGCACGTCCTGATGCACGAATGCGAGAGCCGCAGGGTTGCCGGCTACGACCAGCAGGTCTACGAGGCCCGGGGCCACAAGCAGCTCTATTGGGTGGAGTCCCCGTGACCGGAGCATTGAGCCCGGTGTCAGAGCGATACTCCCGCTCCAGCCCACAACTCCGACGCCACATCCGATGAAGAAGGCCCTTGCCCGCTCCGCTGCCTGCCTTGCCCTCTGCGTCGCTGCCAGTTTGGCAAACGCCGCGCCTCAGTGTTCCGGCGAGGCCGTCGCCCGTGCCAAGAAGCTGCTGACCTTCCACTACGGCGAGGACGACCGCATCCGCATCAGCCCCGACGTGAAAGAGCTGCCGCCGATCCGCAACCCTGCCAACAAGAAGCAGCAGTTCAAGGTGCTCGAAGTCTGGGGCAGCATCTACAAGGGCGAGTACCGCATGCGGCTCATCTACTTCGTGTCGGGTAACGACTGCACGCTGATGGGCCAGGAGATCCTGGAGTACGCGAACCTGTGAGCATCAAGGCACTGCGCTCCACCTTCGGGCCCAACTGCCATTGGTGCGGGCTGCCTATGGATTTCGAGGAGCCCGCGGGCCGGCCAGAGGCCGCCACCATCGAGCATCTCGTCGACTCGACCTTCGGCGGCATCCGTTCGTCAAAGCACCGGCGGCTCGCGCACGCAGCCTGCAATCACGCGCGCAACGAATTCCGCATGCAGGCCGAGCGTCAGTTCAAGCAATGGATCGCGCAGCGCCAAGCCTCCGCGAAAACCCTGAACAATAAAAAGACAGATGTCTGAAAAAAAGACATCGCCAGTGTTCTGAATTCAGTCGAATGGCGCTCTTCTCGAATAAAGAAGCGTTTGTTATCAATGGCTTAGAGAATGGCACGAACTGTGCAATATTCAGTCACCATTATCAGGAGACAAAGAATGAACCGTCGCCACCTCGTCGCCCTGGCCGCACTTGCCACCTGCGCAGCCGCCGCACCCGCCTGGGCCCAGTCCAGCGAAATCCGCATCGCCCACATCTACAGCAAGACGGGCGCACTGGAGGCCTACGGCAAGCAGACCCAGACCGGCTTCATGATGGGCCTGGACTACGCCACCGGCGGCACGATGATGGTCAACGGCAAGAAGCTCGTGGTCATCGAGAAGGACGACCAGGGCAAGCCCGATCTCGGCAAGTCGCTGCTGGCGGCCGCCTATTCCGACGACAAGGCCGCGCTGGCCGTCGGCCCGACCTCGTCGGGCGTGGCGCTCGCGATGCTGCCCGTGGCCGAGGAATACAAGAAGATCCTGCTGGTCGAGCCTGCGGTGGCCGACTCGATCACCGGCGACAAGTGGAACAAGTACATCTTCCGCACCGGCCGTAATTCGAGCCAGGATGCGATCTCCAACGCGGTGGCCGTCGACAAGCCGGGCGTCACCGTCGCCACGCTGGCGCAGGACAACGCCTTCGGCCGCGACGGCGTGAAGGCCTTCGGCGCAGCGCTCAAGAAGGCCAAGCTGGTCCATGAGGAGTACCTGCCGCCCACCACCACCGACTTCACGGCCGGCGCGCAGCGCCTGATCGACAAGCTCAAGGACCAGCCGGGCCGCAAGGTCATCTGGATCGTCTGGGCCGGCGCGGGCAACCCGTTCAAGATCGTCGACCTCGACCTGAAGCGCTACGGCATCGAGATCGCCACCGGCGGCAACATCCTGCCCGCGATGGCGGCCTACAAGGCGCTGCCGGGCATGGAAGGCGCGGCGTACTACTACTTCGGCATCCCGAAGAACCCGGTGAACGAGGCGATGGTGTCGGCGCACTACAAGCAGTTCAAGGCGCCGCCGGACTTCTTCACGGCCGGCGGCTTCTCGGCCGCGATGGCGGTGGTCACGGCGCTGAAGAAGACCAACGGCGACACCAACACCAACAAGCTCATCAGCACCATGGAAGGCATGAGCTTCGACACGCCCAAAGGCAAGATGACCTTCCGCAAGGAAGACCACCAGGCGATGCAGTCGATGTACCACTTCAAGATCAAGGTCGACCCGGCGTTTGCCTGGGGTGTGCCGGAGCTGGTGCACGAGATCAAGCCTGAAGAGATGGACATCCCGATCAAGAACAAAAGGTAAGGGCTCGCCCCCAGGCTGCGCGCACTTCGTGTCGCTGCGCCTACCCCTACCGGGGGCAACACCAGCGGCCCGGCAAGCCGGTTCCGCGGTGTTCCTTGAGTGTTCTCCATTTCGCCCCGGATGGCCGCCGGGCGAAGCGCCAGCCTGCGTCTGCGCAGCCAGCCTGATCCACGGCCGATTCGTCAGCAAGCAAGCGTTCGATACCCACAACACAAGGAGACAGCGATGCGATCGATGAACTGGAAGGGATTCGCCGCGGCCGCGGCAATGGCGGTGGCGGCGCATGCCGCCACGGCGGCTGTGCCGCTGCCGGCGCTCGGCGCCAACCCGGCGGAGGTGAGCGTGTCCGGCCTGTCGGCGGGCGGCTTCATGTCGGTGCAACTGCATGTGGCCTATTCGGCCACCTTCAAGCGCGGCGCCGGCGTGGTGGCGGGCGGGCCGTTCTATTGCGCCGAAGGCTCGGTGACCAACGCCACCGGGCGCTGCATGACGCACAGCACCAGCATCCCGGTGTCGTCGCTCGTGAGCACCACCAATAGCTGGGCCGCCAGCG
The DNA here is from genome assembly GCF_047304045.1 of Variovorax sp. Varisp85. NCBI lineage: Bacteria > Pseudomonadati > Pseudomonadota > Betaproteobacteria > Burkholderiales > Comamonadaceae > Variovorax > Variovorax sp. Varisp85. The sequence continues at coordinate 2,698 of NZ_JBGLYN010000068.1, read as the reverse complement.
GCGCGATCGACCCGGTGTCGAACCTCAGCGGCTCCAAGGTGTACCTGTTCTCGGGCACATCGGACAACACCGTCAAGCAGGCGGTCATGGACGACCTGAAGACCTACTACCAGAGCTTCGTGCCCACCGCCAACACGGTCTACAAGAACAACATCGGCGCGGGCCACGCGATGGTCACCGACGACTACGGCGGCGCCTGCAGCACCACCGCTGCACCCTACATCAACAACTGCGGCTTCGACCTCGCGGGCGAGATCCTCACGCAGCTCTACGGGCCGCTGAACCCACGCAACAACGGCACGCTGGGCGGCACCTTCACCGAGTTCAACCAGTCGGAGTTCATCACCGGCCACGGGATGGCCACCACCGGCTGGATCTACGTGCCGCAGGCCTGCACCACCACCTCGTGCCGCGTGCACCTGGTGTTGCACGGCTGCAAGCAGAACTACACCGACGTGGGCGACCAGTACGTGCGCAAGACCGGCTACAACCGCTGGGCCGACACCAACAACATCGTGCTGATCTACCCGCAGACGAGCACGGCCGCCACCAACAGCTGCTGGGACTGGTGGGGCTACGACAGCGTCAACTATTCCAAGAAATCCGGACCGCAGATGGCGGCGATGAAGGCCATGATCGACCGCGTCACCGGCTCGGCGGGCGGCAGCGGCCTGCCCGCGCCTACCGGCGTGGGCACCTCGGGCGCGACCAGCAGCAGCATGGTGATCGGCTGGGCTGGCGTCACGGGCGCCAGCGGCTACAACGTGTACCGCGGCGGCAGCAAGGTCAACGCCTCTCCCGTCGCCGCCACCAGCTACACCGACACCGGCCTGGCCGCATCGACCACGTACAGCTGGACGGTGGCCGCGCTGGACGCGAGCAACGTCGAAGGCGCCATGTCGGCCGCAGCCACGGGCGCCACCACCGCGGGCTCCGGCGGCGGCGAAACGTGCTACACCGCGAGCAACTACACGCACACCGTGGCCGGGCGAGCCTATGCACTGTGGGGCCTTACCTATGCCTACGGCTCGGGGCAGTCGATGGGCTTGTGGAACATCTACGTCACCACCACGCTGAAGCAGACCGGCCCCAACTACTACGTGATTGGCACCTGTTGAGGTCCGTCTTCATTTCTCTTTTTAATTCGCAATGACCAACGATGCTTGAGACCCGGGACCTGACCATCCGCTTCGGTGGGCACGTGGCCGTCAACGGTGTGAGCTGCGCCTTCGCGCCGGGCACGCTGACGGCCATCGTCGGCCCCAACGGGGCGGGCAAGACCACTTACTTCAACCTTATCTCGGGCCAGCTCAAGGCGAGCGCCGGCACGGTCTCGCTCGACGGGCACTCGCTGTCGGGCCTGTCGCCGTCGGCGCGCACGCACGCGGGGCTGGGGCGGGCCTTTCAGCTCACCAACCTGTTCCCGAACCTCACGGTGCTGGAGAACGTGCGCCTCGCGGTGCAGGCCACGCGCGAGGGCGCGCACCGGCGCGGGCTCAACCTGTGGAGCATCTGGAGCGACCACAAGGCGCTGACCGAGCGCGCGGACCAGATCCTTGGAGACGTGGCGCTGAAATCGCGCGAGCACGCGACCGTGGCGAGCCTGCCGCACGGCGACCAGCGCAAGCTCGAAGTGGCGTTGCTGATGGCGCTGGAGCCGAAGGTCTTCATGTTCGACGAGCCCACGGCCGGCATGAACGCGGCCGAGGCACCGGTCATCCTCGACCTGATCCGCAAGCTCAAGCAGGACAAGAGCAAGACCATCCTGCTGGTCGAACACAAGATGGACGTGGTGCGCGAGCTCGCGGACCGCATCATCGTGCTGCACAACGGCACGCTGGTGGCCGACGGCGAACCGGCGGAGGTGATCGCCTCGCCGGTGGTGCAGGAGGCGTACCTGGGCATCGCGAAGGAGGCTGCATGAGCGCCGAGAATCTTCTTCTGAGCCTCGAGGGCGTGCACACGCACATCGGGGCGTACCACATCCTGCACGGCGTCGATCTCGCCGTGCCGAAGGGCCAGCTCACGATGCTGCTGGGCCGCAACGGCGCGGGCAAGACGACCACGCTGCGGACCATCATGGGCCTGTGGCACGCGTCGCAGGGCAGGGTGCGCTTCGGGGACAAGGAGATCACCGCACAACACACGCCGCAGATCGCCGGCCTGGGCATTGCCTACGTGCCCGAGAACATGGGCATCTTCTCCGACCTCACGGTGAAGGAAAACATGCTGCTGGCCGCGCGCGGCGCCAAGAACGCGCAGCAGATCGACGACACGCGCCTGAAGTGGATCTTCAAGCTCTTCCCCGCGGTCGAGAAGTTCTGGAACCACCCGGCGGGCAAGCTCTCGGGTGGGCAGAAACAGATGCTGGCCGTGTCGCGCGCCATCGTGGAGCCGCGCGAGCTGCTCATCATCGACGAGCCCAGCAAGGGCCTTGCGCCCGTGATGATCAACAACATGATCGATGCCTTCGACGAGCTGAAGCGCAGCGGCGTGACCATCCTGCTGGTGGAGCAGAACATCAACTTCGCCCAGCGACTGGGCGACACCGTCGCGGTGATGGACAACGGCCGCGTGGTGCACAGCGGCTCGATGGCGGCGTTCTCCGAGGACGCGCAACTGCAGCAATCGCTGCTTGGACTGGCTCTATGAAGTATTCGATGTATTTCTCCCTCCCCCTTTGGGGGAGGGTTGGGGT
>NZ_JBGLYN010000067.1:0-38546 GCF_047304045.1 Variovorax sp. Varisp85 | reverse complement strand
CCGCAGCGAAATAAAGGAGGAGCCGAAGGCGGGGGACATTCGCGGAGGGGAGTACCCGGTGGCCTGTGCACGCGCCCTGAACGTTCTGTCCCGCAACCCAAACAACCCACGATGAAGAACTGAGATGAAGTCCGACACCTCCTGGACCCCACGCTGGCGCCTGCTGGCCTGCGTGGCACCCGCGGCCGCCTTCTTCGCGGCCTTCTGGCTGCTGCCGGTCGTGCGTCTTCTCACGCTGCCCGCCGACAAGGGCTGGTCCACCTACTTCGCGGTGCTGACCGACGCGCGCTACCTCACGAGCATGGCCAACACCGTTGCGCTCTCGGTGGCCGTGACGCTGGCCACGCTGGTGCTGGGCGCGGCCGTGGGCATCTACCTCGCGCGCCATGCCTTCGTCGGCAAGCGCGTGCTGCTTTCGCTGCTCACGCTGCCGCTTTCGTTCCCGGGCGTGATCATCGGCTTCTTCGTGATCCTGCTCGGCGGGCGCCAAGGCGTGGTGGCCGACCTCAGCGACAGCCTGTTCGGCGAACGCATTACCTTCGCCTACGGCCTGCTCGGGCTGTTCCTCGCGTACCTGTACTTCTCGCTGCCGCGCGCCATCGCGACCTACGCGGCAGCTGCCGAATCGATGAACACGCAGCTCGAAGAAGCCGCGCGTTTGCTCGGCGCCTCGCGGCTTCGCGTCGCGCGCGACGTGTGGATGCCCGAGCTTGCACCCACCACGCTGGCCTGCGGCGCCATCCTCTTCGCCACCTCGATGGGCGCCTTCGGCACGGCCTTCACGCTGGCCAGCAAGTTCGAGGTGATCCCGATCACCATCTACAACGAGTTCACCAACTATGCCAACTTCGCGCTTGCCGCGTCGCTGTCGATCTCGCTGGGCATCGTGACCTGGCTGGTGCTGTTCGTGGCGCGCCGCTTTGGCGCGAATCCCGTCGCACGCTGAGGGCCCACGCACCATGCGAACCAACACCCAGGCCAAAGCGCCCTTCCTGCTTGCCGTCACGGTCATCGTGAGCCTTTTCATGATCGCGCCGATGCTGCTGTCGGTGATGGCGGGCCTCGTCAACAACTACAGCATGGGCCTCAAGAGCGGCCTCACGCTGCGCTGGCTCGGCGAGGTGTGGGAGAACTACGGCGGCACCGTCGGCTGGTCGCTCGCGCTGGCCGTGGCCTGCGTCATCGGCACCGTGCTGCTGGGCGTGCCCTGTGCCTATGCGCTGGCACGCAGCCGCTCGCGCGCGGCGCGCATCTTCGAGGAGCTGCTGACGCTGCCGGTCGCGGTGCCGGGCCTTGCGACGGCGCTCGCGTTGATCCTTGCCTATGGCCAGCTCACTGCCTTCCGCCAGAGCTTCGCCTTCATCCTCGTGGGCCACATGGTGTTCACGCTGCCGTTCATGGTGCGCACCGTGAGCTCGGCCTTCCAGCGCGACGACCTGCTCGCGCTCGAGGAGGCCGCGCGCTCGCTGGGTGCGAACTTCCGCCAGCGATTCATGGGCATCCTCGTACCCGCGGTGTTCCCGGCCATCGTGGCCGGCAGCCTGATGGTGTTCACGCTGTCGGTGGGCGAGTTCAACCTCACGTGGATGCTGCACACGCCGCTCACGCGCACGCTGCCCGTGGGCCTGGCCGACAGCTATGCCTCGATGCGCATCGAGATCGGATCGGCCTACACGCTGGTCTTCTTCGCCGTCATTCTTCCGGTGCTGTGGGCTCTGCAGTACCTTGCCAACCTGATACAGAAACGCCATGGAACTTGAACGCATTCCCATCGACATCGCCAACTGTGCGAAGACCTACGCCGACGGCACGCGCGGCCTGCAGCCCACCGACTTGCAAGTGGAAGCCGGCGAAGTGCTGGCGCTGCTCGGCCCCTCGGGCTGCGGCAAGACCACGCTGCTGCGGCTGATCGCCGGCCTGGAATCGCCCGACGCGGGCAGCCGCATCGTGTTCGGCGGGCAGGACGTCACGCAGCGCCCGGTCGAGCACCGCGGTGTTGGCATGGTGTTCCAGAGCTATGCGCTCTTTCCGCAGATGACGGTCGCGGCCAACATCGGCTACGGGCTGCGCATTCGCGGCGTGGCGCCCGATGAAGAAAAGCGCAGCGTCGGCGAGCTGGTCGATCTCGTGCGCCTCGGCGGACTGGAGAACAAGCGCCCCGCCGAGCTTTCCGGCGGCCAGCGCCAGCGCGTGGCCCTGGCGCGCGCAGTGGCCGTGCGCCCGCGCGTGCTGCTGCTCGACGAGCCGCTGGCAGCGCTCGACGCCAAGCTCAAGGAGTCGCTGCGCGACGAACTGGCCGAGCTGCTGCGCCGCCTGCACATCACGGCCATCCACGTCACGCACGACCAGCAGGAGGCGCTGGCCATTGCCGACCGCCTCGCCGTGATGCGCGCCGGACGCATCGTGCAGGTGGGTCGCGGCGAAGACCTCTACCGTGCGCCCGCGCACCCCTTCGTCGCCGAGTTCCTCGGCCGGGTCAACCGGCTGGAACGCGAGGCCGACGCCATCGCACAAGGCGTTGTCCGACTCGGAGGGTCAGCCCTGCCCTGCCCGTCGGCGTGGCGGGGCCATGCGACGCTGCTCGTACGGCCCGAAGACATCGAGGTCGGTGCGCCCCTGCCAGGCTGGGGCGCCGCCACCGTCGAACGCCGTACCTTCCTCGGCGACCGCGTGCAGCTGCACCTGCGTGTTCAAGACCAGCCCGTGCTGATGGCCGACGTAGGGCGCGACAATCCGTTCGGACCGGGCGACGCGGTGGGCCTGCGCATCCACCCCGACCGCCTGATGACGTCGCAGGAGACCAGCGCATGACGACAACAGCAGAGAACACCTTCCTGGTCCAGCTGACCGACCTGCACATCCGCGAGCCGGGCCGGCTGGCCTATGGCCGCATCGACACCGCGCCGTACCTCGAGCGCGCCGTGCAGTCGGTGCTGGCGCTGCGCCAGCAGCCCGATGCCGTGGTCATCACCGGCGACCTGACCGACTTCGGCCGCGCGGCCGAATACGAACATCTGGCGCGGCTGCTGGCCCCGCTGACCATGCCGGTCTACCTGATGCCAGGCAACCACGACGACCGCGACCAGTTGCGCCGCAGCTTTCCCGGCCACGCCTATCTCGGCACGGGTGCCGACACCGACGGCTTCATCCAGTATTCGGTGCGCGTCGGCGACCTTCGCTTGCTCACGCTCGACACCTGCGTGCCCGGCGCCAGCCATGGCTCGCTGTGCGAGAAGCGCCTGGGTTGGCTCGAAGCGCAGCTGGACGCCTGCCGCGGCAAGCCCGTGGTGGTCGCCATGCACCACCCGCCCTTCGAAACGCTGATCGGCCACATGGACGAGATCGGCCTGCTGCAGGGCGCCGACGCGCTCGAGGCACTGCTCTCACGCCACCCGAACGTCGAACGCGTGATCTGCGGCCACCTGCACCGGGCCATCGACGTGCGCTTCGGCGGCACCATTGCCTCGACCTCTCCGGCTCCGGCCCATCAGGTCTGTCTCGACCTCGCACCCGACGCCGAATCGGCCTGGACACTGGAGCCGCCTTCTTTCAGGGTGCACGCCTGGTCCGCTCGCGGACGCCGGCTGGTCACCCACCTGGCGGCCTCCGGCAGCTTCGAAGGGCCATATCCTTTCCACGACAACGGAGCCCTGATCGACTGAAGCGCCCGCTTGTGGAAAATGGGGGCGAAACGAACCAAAACGAAAAGGACAGAACCCGCCCCCCATGAAGCATCTCCTGAATCTGCTGGCGGCCGTGGCCCTGCTGGTGTGGGGTACGCACCTGGTCCGCACCGGTGTGCTGCGTGTGTTTGGCGCCAACCTGCGCAAGATCCTCGTCCAGAGCATGCGCAACCGCTTCACGGCCGCCCTCTCGGGCATCGGCGTGACGGCGCTGGTGCAATCAAGCACCGCCACCTCGCTCATGACCTCGTCCTTCGTCGGGCAGGGCCTGGTCACGCTGCCGGCGGCGCTGGCGGTGATGCGGGGCGCAGACGTGGGCACGGCGCTGATCTCGGTGCTGTTCTCGGCGGACCTGTCCTGGCTCTCGCCGATGTTCATCTTCGTGGGCGTGGTGCTGTTCATCAGCCGCTCGGCCTCCATGGCGGGGCGCATCGGCCGCGTGCTGATCGGGCTCGGGCTGATGCTGCTGGCGCTGCAGCTGGTGGTGGAGGCTACCGAGCCGCTGTTCTCCTCGCCGGCCGTGCGCGCACTGCTCGCGTCGATCAGCAGCGACGTGCTGCTCGAGATCACCGTCGGCGCGGTGCTGGCCATCGTGGCCTATTCGAGCCTCGCGGTGGTGCTGCTGGTCGCGGCCATGGCCACGTCGAACGTGGTGCCGCTGGACGTAGCACTCGGCCTGGTGCTCGGCGCCAACCTCGGCAGCGGCCTGCTGGCGGTGCTGACCACGGCCAAGTCGGCCGTGTCGGTGCGGCAGGTGACGGTGGGCAACCTGCTGTTCAAGGCGCTGGGCGTGGCCATCGTCGCCCCCTTCATCGGACTGTGGATCCGCTACGTGCAGCCGGAGCTGCCGAACCAGACGCATGGCGTGGTGCTGTTCCACCTGGCGTTCAACGTAGTGATCAGCGTGGGGTTCATCGGCCTCACGCAATGGGTCGCCAGGCTGGTGACGCGCATCCTGCCGGTGCCGCAACAGCCGGCCGGCACCACGCGGCCGCACCACCTCGATCCTTCGGCGCTGTCGACGCCGTCGCTCGCCATCTCCAATGCGGCGCGCGAAGCCCTGCACCAGGCCGACATCGTGGAGACGATGCTGATCGGCACGCTCGACGTGATCCGCCACAACGACCTGCGGCTGGCCCAGGAGCTGCGGCAGCTCGACGACACGGTGGACCAGCTGTACTCGGCCATCAAGTACTACATGACCCGCATCTCGCGCGAGGCGCTGGGCGAGGAGGAAAGCCGGCGCTGGACCGACATCATCAGCTTCACGATCAACATGGAACAGATCGGCGACATCATCGAGCGCGTAATCATCGATGTGGAAGACAAGAAGATCAAACCGCAGCGCAACTTCTCGCAGGCCGGCATGGCGGAGATCGTCGAGCTGCACGGGCGGCTGGTAGCCAACCTGCGGCTGAGCATGAGCGTGTTCCTGAACGGCAACGTGCGGGACGCGCAGAAGCTCCTGGAAGAGAAGGTGCGCTTTCGCGACCTGGAGCGGGCCTATGCGACGACCCACCTCGACCGGCTGTCGGACCGCACCACGCTGAGCATCGAGACGAGCTCGCTGCACATCGACCTGATCAGCGACCTGAAGCGCATCAACTCGCACATCTGCTCGATCGCGTATCCGATCCTGGAATCGGCCGGGGCGCTGGCGCCCAGCCGGCTCAGGGAATCGCGGCTCGGGAAGATCGAGGGGTAGCGCCTCTTACTCGGCGGTCTTCAACAGGGCCGCCTCGCGCCCGCGTCGCGCGTACCGCTGCGCCAGCACGGCGCACACCATGAGCTGCATCTGGTGGAACAGCATCAGCGGCAGCACGATCGCGCCCACCGCGTGAGAGGCGAACAGCACCTTGGCCATGGGTATCCCGCTGGCCAGGCTCTTCTTGGAGCCGCAGAACACGATCGTGATCTCGTCTTCCGTGTCGAAACCCAGCTTGCGCGCCAGCAGGGTCGTGAGGCTCAGCGCCAGCCCCAGCACCACCGCGCACACCACCAGCAGCCCGACCAGCGCATGGGCAGGCACCTGCTTCCACAGGCCCTCGATCACGGCCGCGCTGAACGCCGTGTAGACGACCAGCAGGATCGAGCCCTGGTCGACGAATTTCAGCACTGCGGCACGGCGCTGTATCCACTTGCCGATCCACGGCCGCAGCAGGTGCCCCAGCACGAACGGGGCCATCAGCTGCAGCAGGATGCGGCCGATCGAATCCAGCGACGAGCTCGCATGGCCACCATTCGGCAACACCACGAGGTTGACCAGCACCGGCGTGATGAACACGCCCAGCAGGGTGGACGCCGATGCGCTGCAGATGGCGGCGGGCATGTTGCCCCGCGCCATGGCCGTGAAGGCAATCGCCGATTGCACCGTGGCGGGCAGCACGCAGAGATAGAGCACGCCGGTGTAGAGCCCTGGCGTCACCAGTGGCGACAGCAGCGGCTTGAGCGCCAGCCCGAGCACGGGAAACAGCACGAAGGTGCTGCCGAACACCAGCAGGTGCAGCCGCCAGTGCATGAGGCCATTCATGATCGCCTCGCGCGACAGCTTGGCACCGTGCAGGAAGAACAGCAGGCCGATGGCAGCGCTCGTGAGCAGCTCGAAGAGATGCCCCAGCTTCCCGCTCGCGGGCAGCAGGCTGGCAAGGGTCACCACCGAGAGCAGCGCGAAGGTGAAGTTGTCGGGAAGGAAGCGGGAGCGGGACATGGATGGAACCTGGGCGCCGCACGCCGCAAGCGCGCAGGCCGACTCAGCAAGGGAATGTGTGATTTCCGCGCATGAATCTCGTCGCCACTTCGCGGAGCCCGGCGCATGCTCCTCGCGCCCTGGGCGCAATTTTCGACGAAGCCCGGCATCGCTGCCGGCCGGCGAAAGAATGCCCCTGCCTCAGTGTGCGGCCGGTGAACTGAACTGCGCCTGACGGCGGCGCAGGCAATAGTCCATCAGGTCCTCGATCTCGGTGACCTTGTCGAAAACGGCATCGGCACCGAGCAGGGCGCATCTGCGCCGCATATCGGGCGTGGCGAAGTTGCTGAGCACCACGATCTTCTGCGCCGGCCCGCGGTGACGGCACGCCTCGAGCACGCGAAAGCCTGTGCCGTCCTTCAGGAACAGGTCGACGATGGCCAGGTCCCATTCCGACAGGTTGCATGAAAGCCAGCGCGAGCCCTCCTCTTCCGACTCTGCTTCGCCCACCGGATCGACCCGGGCGACCTCGCGCAGCGCGCCCATGAGGTTCTTGCGGATGGTGGGGTTGTCTTCCACGATGAAAGTGCGAACGGTGGTCATGAAGGCTTGCCTCTGCGCTGTGCTCACAGCCTACAAACTGCACCCGGCACAAGTCGAAGGCATGACACCGCACGCCGGGTAGGACAAGGCCGGCGCCCCCCCGCGCCCGCGGATTCAGAGCGTCAGGATCGTGCAGCCGGTGGTCTTGCGCGCTTCCAGGTCGCGGTGCGCCTGCTGCACGTCGGCCAGTGCATATCGCTGTCCGATCGGAATCTTCACCGCGCCGCTGCGCACCACCGCGAACAGGTCGTCGGCCATCGCCTGCGTGCTTTCGCGCGTGGCCATGTGCGTGAACAGCGTCGGCCGCGTCACGTAGAGCGAGCCCTTGGACGCCAGCGTGCCGAGGTTGATCGGAGGCACCGGGCCCGAGCCGTTGCCGAACACCGCCAGCAGGCCGAAGGGGCGCAGGCTGTCGATCGAGCCTTCGTAGGTGTCCTTGCCCACCGAGTCGTATGCCACCTTCACGCCCTTGCCGCCCGTGATCTCCTTCACGCGCGCCGCGAAGTTTTCGGTGCTGTAGTTGATGGCATGCGCCGCGCCATGTTCGAGCGCGAGCTTGCACTTGGCGTCGCTGCCGGCCGTGCCGATGAGCTGCAGGCCCAGCGCCCTGGCCCACTGGCAGGCGATCAGCCCGACGCCGCCGGCCGCCGCGTGGAACAGGATGAAATCACCGGCCTGCAGGCCTTCGGCCGGCAGCGTCTTCTTCAGCAAGTACTGCGTGGTCAGGCCCTTGAGCATCATGGCCGCACCGGTCTCGAAGGAGATGTCGTCGGGCAGCTTGCACACGCACTTGGCGGGCATCACGCGCAACTCGCAGTAGGCGCCGGGCGGCGGGCTGGCATAGGCTACGCGGTCGCCAGGCTTCAGGTGCGTCACGCCCTCGCCCACCGCCTCGACGATGCCCGAGGCTTCCATGCCCAGCTGCAGCGGCATCTGGAACGGGTAGAGCCCGCTGCGCTGGTAGGTGTCGATGAAGTTCAGGCCCACGGCCTTGTGGCGGATGCGGATCTCGCCGGGGCCGGGTTCGCCGACTTCCACGTCGACGATCTTCAGTTCTTCGGGGCCGCCATGGCGGTCGATACGGACGGCTTTGCTCATCATCGTTGCAGTCTCCACGCACAGGAAAAGAAGAGGGAGGGGAATCCTGCCATGTTTGGGTTTCCCGTGGCGGCGCGGGACATCAATGCCCGGGTAGAGTCGGCCGCCATGCAGACACAGCACCGGCGCCTTGCCCCCTCCACCGTCCTCCTGCTTGTCGTTCCTCCGCTGCTCTGGGCCGGCAATGCCGTGGTCGGCCGGCTGGTGCGAGAACTGGTTTCGCCGCTCACGCTGAACTTCGTGCGCTGGGTCGTCGCGTTCGCGCTCCTGCTGCCGCTGGCCACACCGGTGCTGCGTCGCGGCAGCCCGGTGTGGGCGCACTGGAAGCGCTACGCCGTGCTCGGGCTGCTCGGCATCGGCCTGTACAACGCCTTCCAGTACCTCGCTCTGCAGACCTCCACGCCCATCAACGTCACGCTGGTCGGCTCCAGCCTGCCGCTGTGGATGCTCGCGGTGGGCACGCTGTTCTTCGGCGCACGCGTCAGCACCCGCGAGATCTTCGGCGCGCTGCTGTCGATGGCGGGCGTGCTGCTGGTGCTCAGCCGCGGCGAGTGGCGGCAGCTGCTCGGCCTGCGGCTGGTGCCGGGCGACCTCTACATGATCCTGGGCACCATCGCCTGGGCCTTCTACAGCTGGCTGCTGGCACGCACGAACGAGCCCAGGGCCCTGCGGCAGGACTGGGCCGCGTTCCTGATGGCACAGCTGGTGTTCGGCCTCGCGTGGTCGGGCGCGCTGGCCGCCGGCGAATGGACGATGACGCCCGCCCACATCGACCTGGGCTGGCCGCTCGCTGCCGCGATGCTGTTTATCGGCATCGGCCCCGCGGTGGTGGCCTACCGCTGCTGGGGCACCGGCGTGCAGCGCGCGGGTCCGCAGGCGGCGAGCATCTTCCTGAACCTCACGCCGCTGTTCGCGGCAGTGCTTTCGGCAGCCTTCCTGCGCGAGCCGCCGCACTGGTACCACGGCGCGGCGTTCCTGCTAATCGTGGCCGGGATCGCGGTGTCGTCACGGCGCTGATTCAACAACGCCCTCTTCAAGCGAACACCGCGGAACCGGCTTTGCCGGGCCGCTGGTGTTGCCCCCGGTAGGGGGTGGGAGTAGCGACACGAAGTGCGCGAAGCCTGGGGGCGAGCTCAATACGTGCCCGGGTAGGCCCCACCGTCGGCCAGCACGTTCTGGCCGGTCATGTAGCCGGCCTGCATGCTGCAGAGAAAGGCACAGATGGCGCCGAACTCGGCCGGCGTGCCGAAGCGCCTGGCCGGGATGTTCTTCTTGCGGGCTTCCCACACGGTGTCGAAGTCCTGGCCCGACTTCTGCGCGGCGCCGGCCATCGTGCCCTTGAGGCGGTCGGTGTCGAACGAGCCCGGCAGCAGGTTGTTGATGGTCACGCCCTGCGCCGCGATGGGCGTGCGCGCCACGCCGGCCACGAAGCCGGTGAGGCCGCTGCGCGCGCCGTTCGACAGGCCGAGGATGTCGATGGGCGACTTCACCGAGCTCGACGTGATGTTGACGATGCGCCCAAAGCCGCGCTTGGCCATGCCATCGACCGTGGCCTTGATGAGCTCGATCGGCGTCAGCATGTTCGCGTCGACCGCCTTGATCCAGGCCTCGCGGTCCCAGTTGCGAAAGTCGCCCGGCGGCGGGCCGCCCGCGTTGGTGACGACGATGTCGAAGTCGTGGCCGAGTGCGAACACCGCCGCGCGGCCGGCTTCGGTCGTGATGTCGGCCGCCACGTGCTTGACGAACGCAGCGCCCGATGCACCCGCCGCTTCGGCCAGCTTCTTCGCCGCCGCTTCCAGTGCCTCGGCACCGCGTGCCACGATCACCACGTTGACGCCTTCGCGCACAAGCGCTTCGGCGCAGCCGTAGCCGAGGCCCTTGCTCGCGCCGCATACCAGCGCGGTCTTGCCTGCGATACCCAGATCCATGTTGTCGCTCCTATCGTGCAGGGGCTTCGCGCCCCTTGCGTGTGAAAACGAAGATGCCCGCGATCACGAGCACCGTGCCGGCCGCGATCCACGCGGTGAACGGCTCGCCGAGTATGACCACCCCCATGAGGATGGTCGACAGCGGCCCGATCATGCCGGTTTGCGCGGCCACCGCAGGGCCGATGCGCTCGATGGCCATCATCACCATGAGGACGGGCACCGCCGTGCACAGCGTGGCGTTGAGCACCGACAGCCAGATCACCTCGGGCGCCACCTGCATCGCCGCGCTCATCGGCCGCGTCAGCACGAACTGCAGGATGCACAGCAGGCAAGCCACGGTGGTCGCCAGGCCCACGAGCCTGAGCGACCCGAGGCGCTTGACGAACTCGCCGCTGTAGATCAGATAGCCCGCATAGCTCACCGCGCTCAGGAAGACCAGGAATGCGCCCCAGGCCGCCGCACCGCCGCCCTTGCCGCCACCGCCGGTCCAGAGTTCGTGGCCGAACACCAGCAGCACGCCGGCATAGCTCACGAGCATGCCCAGCACCTGCGGTCGCGTCGGATGGCGCCGGTACAGCAGCCAGCCGAAGAACAGCACCAGCGTGGGGTTGAGATACAGGATCAGCCGCTCGAAGCCGGCCGAGATGTAGGCCAGCCCGGCAAAGTCGAGAAAGCTCGCGAGGTAGTAGCCCGAGAAACCGAGCCCGATCACGCCGATCCAGTCGCGGCCGGTGAGCGCCGGCTTGCCACGCCCCGCCCACCACGCCATGAGCGCGAACAGCGGCAGCGCGAACAGCATGCGCAGCATGATGAGCGTCACGGCGTCCACGCCGTAGCGGTACGCGAGCTTGACGATGATGGCCTTGCCGCTGAATGCGATGGCGCCCAGTGTGGCGAGGATCAGGCCGGACGCAACGCCTTTCCTTGCGCCCTGGTGAGGGGGAATGCCGATCGATGCGGCTGTCTTGTTCATTCCCCGATCATCCCTTGATCCTCAGTAGCCTGCAGCGAGGCCGTCGCGGCGCGGGTCGCTGGCGGCCACGTAGCCTTCGACCGACGGCTCGCCCGCGCGCCAGATGAACTGGCCGGCGCCGAAGTCCTGGTACGAATCGTCGATGACGTCGAGGTGGTGGCCCAGGTCGCGCAGGCCCTGCACCGTGGCCGGGTTCATCGCGGCCTCGACGTTGATCTCGAACCCCGCGTTGAAGCGCCAGCGCGGCGCATCGCACGCGGCCTGCGGGTTCTGCCCGTAGTCGAGCATGCGCACCAGCGTCTGCATGTGGCCCTGCGGCTGCATGTTGCCGCCCATCACGCCGAAGCTCATCACCGGCTGGCCGTCCTTCGTGAGGAAGGCCGGGATGATGGTGTGGAACGGCCGCTTGCCCGGTGCCACCACGTTCGGGCTCTCGGCCTTCAGGCTGAAGCCGTGGCCGCGGTTCTGCAGGCTGATGCCGTACCCGGGCTCCACGCAGCCCGAGCCGAAGCCCATGTAGTTGCTCTGGATGAAGCTCACCATCATGCCGCGCTCGTCCGCCGCGGTGAGGTAGATGGTGCCGCCCTTCACGGGGTTGCCGGCCTTGAAGTCCTGAGCTTTTTTCACGTCGATGAGTCTCGCACGCGATGCGAGGTAGGCGTCATCGAGCATTTGCGCGGGGGTCACCGTCATCGACGATGGCTCCGACACGTAGCGATACACGTCGGCGAAGGCCAGCTTCATGGCCTCGATCTGCAGATGCTGCGAGGCGACCGAATCGACCGGCAGCGAGGCGATGTCGAACTTCTCGAGGATGCCCAGCGCGATCAACGCGGCAATGCCCTGGCCGTTGGGCGGAATCTCGTGCAGCGTGTGGCCGCGGTAGTCGCGCGAGATCGGCTTGACCCACTCGGGCTGGTAGGCCTCGAGATCGGCCACGGTGAGCGCGCCGCCCTGCTCCTTCGAGAACTTCGCGAGCGCCTCGGCGATCTCGCCGTTGTAGTAGGCCTCGCCCTTGGTGCGGGCGATGGCCTTCAGCGCCCGCGCAGCGGCCGTGAAGCGGAACAGCTCGCCGATCGCGGGCGCCCGGCCCCATGGTAGGAAGGTCTGTGCAAAGCCCGGCTGCGAACCCAGTAGCGGCGTGGCCGCGGCCCACTTGCCCTGCACCACCGGCGGCACGAGGTAGCCGCGCTCGGCGATGTCGATGGCCGGGGTCAGCAGGTCGGCGAACGGCAGCTTGCCGAAGCGATCGCTCAGCGCGACCCAGCCGCGCACCGCGCCCGGCACCGTGACCGAGTCGATGCCGCGCATCGGCGGCGTCGTGGCGTCGGCGCCGTACTTGGCCTTGAAGTATTCGGGCGTCCAGGCCTTGGGCGCGGGGCCCGAGGCGTTCAGGCCGTGCAGTTCCTTGCCGTCCCACAGGATGCAGAAGGCATCGCTGCCCAGGCCGTTGCTCACCGGCTCGACCAGCGTCATCACGGCGGCGGTGGCAATGGCCGCATCGACCGCGTTGCCGCCCTGCTGCAGGATGCGCAGCCCGGCCTGCGAGGCCAGCGGGTGCGAGGTCGATACCACGTTGCGCGCAAAGATCGGGATGCGGGTGGAGAGGTACGGATTGTTGAAGTCGAAGTTCATGTCGGTGTGCCTTGCCTTATTCGTTGGTGATCTTGCGGTCGACCACGATCTTTTTCCACTTGGCGGCGTCTGCTGCCACCATCTTCGCGAATTGCTCGGGCGTGCCCGGCGTCGCGGACTCGATGCCCAGGCGTGCGAGCTTTTCCTTCACCTCGGGGTCGGCCAGCGCCTCGTTGGCGGCCTTGTTGATTTTCGCGACGATATCCACCGGCAGGTTCTTCGGACCATAGAAGCCGAACCACGTGTTCGACTCGTAGCCGGGCAGCGTATCGGCGATGGGTGGCAGCTCAGGCGCCAGCGGGCTGCGCTTGAGCGAGGTGACGCCCAGCGCACGCAGGCGGCCGTCGCGCACGTGCGGCATGCCGGTGGGCAGCGAATCGAACAGCACGTCGACCTTGCCGCTGATCAGGTCGGGGATCGCCAGCGCCGTGCCCTTGTAGGGAATGTGCGTGACGAACACGCCGGCCTGCGCCTTGAACAGCTCCGCCGTGAGCTGCACGATGGTGCCGTTGCCGCTCGACGCGTAGTTGAGCTTGCCGGGGTTCTTCTTCGCGTAATCGATCCACTCGCGCACCGTCTTCGCGGGCGAATTGACCGGCACCAGCATGATGCTGGCGGCATCGCCCACGTGCGCGATGGGCGTGAAGTCTCGCACCGTGTCGTAGGGCAGCTTGCTGACGGCCGGGCCGATCGAGTGCGTGCTGGTGGTGGCCAGCAGGATCGTGTAGCCGTCGGGCGCGGCCTTGGCGGCCTGGTCGGAGCCGATGGCGCCGCCCGCGCCGGGCTTGTTGTCGACCACCAGCGTGGTGCCGAGCTTGTCGCCCATCTTCTGGCCCAGCGTGCGGGCAAAGAGGTCGGTGGCGCCGGCCGCCGGGAACGGCACGATCAGGCGGATCGGCTTGTTCGGGTAGCCCTGCGCGAGGCTGGCGGACGAGGTGGCCACGCCGAGCGCAACGGCAAGCGCCTGGAGGAACTGGAGGCGTTTCATGTGCGGAATTTGTGCCTGTGAACGAGAAGTGGATGCTATGCAGCAGTGGCGCATCAAGCCAGATAATTCCGCTTATTCAACTATGAACACTGCTTATGACAAGAAGCACCGCGGAAGAGATCTCGCTGCAGCAGCTGCGGGCGCTGGCGGCGGTGGCCGAGACGGGCAGCTTCACGCTCGCGGCCGAGGCATTGCAGCTCACGCAGCCCGCCATCAGCCACCTGATCAAGCGGCTGGAAGAAGAGCTGGCGCAGCCTCTGGTGGTGCGCGGGCGCCGCATCCGCATGACCAACGCGGGCCAGATGATGGTCGACACGGCGGTGCGGGCGCTTCGGCTGATCGATGAATCCGTGGGCGCCTGCCGCTCGCAGTCGCAGCTGCGCGAAGGCCGCATCGTGCTCGCGGTGGGCCATCTCACGGCCGGCGCCCTGCTGCCGCCGCTGCTCGGGCGCTTTTCGCAGAAGCACCCGACGCTCGCGACCACGCTGCTCGACAGCACGGCGGAGCAAATGATCTCGCGCATCCTCTCGCAGGAGGCCGACCTGGGCTTCGGCTCGGACATCGGCCAGAAGCATTCGGAGCTGGCGACCGAGCCGCTGTTCTCGGACCGCATGGCCCTGTTCGTGCGCGAAGACCATCCGCTGGCGCAGCACGCGGTGGTCGATGCCAAGCACCTGGAGGGACTGCCGTTCATCCACGTCAACCCCGACGCCAACGTGTGGCGCGCCGTGAGCCGCCAGCTCGCAAGCATGGCCAACGTGTACCCGCGCGTGGTGCATCACGTGTCGATGCTGTCGACGGCGTTCGGCCTCATCCAGTCAGGCGCGGGGGTGGCGCTGCTGCCGCGCTACGTGGAAGTGCTGATGCCGGGCAACCTGCGCGCCGTGGGCGTGACGCGGCCTGCGCTGGAGTACCCGGTGGTCGCCGTGCGGTTGGCCAAGCATCCGCTGAGCCCGGCGGGGATGGCCTTCCTCGCGATGGCGCGACAGCACATGAAGCCGCCACGGGCGAGCAGACCGTAGGACATGACCTGGGTTTTGATCGGCGAGCACCAGCAGCGAGCCCTGCGCAGGCGCCCCGAAGCGATGCACACAGAAATGAAAAACGGCGCTCGAAGCGCCGTTCTTTCTGAAGTCCCGCGAGGGAACTCTGTCCGTCACTCCTCGACGAAAGCTTCCTCGCGCTTGGACTTGACTGCAGGCAGCAGCACGATCACAAGCAGCAATGCAGCCGCAGCCAACAGGCTCGCCGAGATCGGGCGCGTCACGAACACGCTCCAGTCGCCACGCGACAGCAGCAGCGAACGGCGCAGGTTCTCTTCCATCATCGGCCCCAGGATGAAGCCCAGCAGCAGCGGCGCAGGCTCGCAGCCCAGCTTGAAGAAGCTGTAGCCCACCAGGCCGAAGATGCCCACCATCCAGATGTCGAAGGTGTTGTTGTTGGTCGAGTACACGCCAATCGCGCAGAACAGCACGATCGCCGGGAACAGGAACTTGTAGGGCACCGACAGGAGCTTGATCCACATGCCGATCAGCGGCAGGTTCAGGATGATCAGCATCGCGTTGCCGATCCACATCGAGGCGATCAGGCCCCAGAACAGCTCGGGGTTGCTGGTCATCACCTGCGGGCCGGGCTGGATGTTGTGGATCGTCATTGCACCCACCATCAGCGCCATCACCGCGTTGGGCGGAATGCCCAGCGTCAGCAGCGGGATGAAGGAGGTTTGCGCACCGGCGTTGTTGGCCGACTCGGGAGCCGCCACGCCGCGGATGTTGCCCTTGCCGAAGGGCACTTCGCCCGGCTTCAGCTTGGTCTTCTTCTCGATCGTGTAGGCCGCGAAGGCTGCCAGCAGCGCGCCGCCGCCGGGCAGGATGCCCAGTGCCGCGCCCAGCGCCGTGCCGCGAAGCACTGCGGGCAGCATGCGCTTGAAGTCTTCCTTGGTCGGGAACAGGCCCGAGACCTTGGCGGTGAACACTTCACGCTCGTCGTCGGGGCGCGAGAGGTTGGCAATGATTTCGCCATAGCCGAACACGCCCATGGCGATGGCCACGAAGCCGATGCCGTCGGTGAGCTCCGGGATGTCGAAGCTGTAGCGCGCCACGCCCGAGTTCACGTCGGTGCCGACCAGGCCGAGCAGCAGGCCCAGCACGATCATCGCGATCGCCTTGAGCAGCGAGCCCGAAGCCAGCACCACGGCGCCGATCAGGCCCAGGATCATCAGCGAGAAGTACTCGGCCGGGCCGAACTTGAAGGCCAGCTCGGTCAGCGGCGGTGCGAAGGCGGCCAGGATCAGCGTGCCCACGCAACCCGCGAAGAACGAACCCAGGCCGGCGGCGGCGAGCGCCGGCCCCGCACGGCCCTTGCGCGCCATCTGGTAGCCGTCGATCACGGTCACCACCGACGAGGATTCACCTGGCAGGTTGACCAGGATTGCAGTGGTGGAGCCGCCGTATTGCGCGCCGTAGTAGATGCCGGCCAGCATGATCAGCGCCGACACGGGCGGCAGCGCGTACGTGGCGGGCAGCAGCATCGCGATGGTCGCGACCGGGCCGATACCCGGGAGCACGCCGATCAGCGTGCCCAGGATGCAGCCGATCAGGCAGTACAGCAGGTTGGTGAAGGTAAAGGCAACGCCAAAACCCATCGAGAGGTGTTCAACCAATTCCATGATGTGAGCAGCTTTCTTCTCAGCCGGTGATGAAGGTCGGCCAGACCTGGATCTGGAGCTTCAGCGCCCAGATGAATGCGACATAGCTGCCAATGGCCAGCACGGTGGCCAGGATCAGCACGCTGGGCAGCTTGAACTCATGGCCCGCAAGGCTGGAGATGATCACCAGCGCGTAGATGGCGATGATCATGCCCATGGCGGGGACGCCGATGCTCGGCAGGCCGCCGAGCAGGATGCCGAAGGCGAGGTTGGCGCCCAGGATGAACACCACCTGCTTCCAGGCCCACTTGCCGATCTTCTCGCCGTCGGTGGTTTCAACGGTGAGCCCGCTGAACATGATCCCGAGGCCGATGAGGGCCATCAGGATGCCGAGCATCAACGGGAAATAACCCGGACCCATGCGGGCTCCGCTGCCCACGGTGTAGGTGGTGGCGCCCCATGCGAACGCCACACCCACCACCGTGAACATCAGGCCCGAGAAAAAGTCTTTCTGACTCTTGATCTTCACGAACAGTCTCCTCGAACAAATTTCGATGCGGGATTGTCGAGTCAGCTTCCGGTCAGCCTGATGTGGATTCCACTAACAAAAGGCCTAGGGATAACCCGAAAGGACTCAGGGTCCTGGGGCGGAAGACTATTCCAGTGGCGGCGTGGCGCTCAGCACTTCCTCGATGGTGGTCACGCCCTCGGCCACGCGCAGCGCGCCGGCCAGCCGCAGCGGGCGCATGCCGTCGATCACGGCCTGGCGGCGCAGCCCGGCGAGGTTGGGCTCCTTGGTCACGTTGCCCTTGAACGCCTCGCTGATGCTCAGCAGTTCGTAGAGGCCCATGCGCCCCATGTAGCCGGTCATGCGGCAGTCGACGCAGCCCACCGGCTTGTAGGCGCGCACCGAGCCCGTGATCTGCCAGGGCTTGACGATGGCCTCCAGCTTCTCGCGGGTGACGGTGTCGTCCGGCTGCTTGCAGTTGGGGCACAGCGTGCGCACGAGGCGCTGGGCGAGCACACCCAGCATCACGGCGTTGATGAGGTAGGAGGGCACGCCCAGCTCCATCAGCCGCGTGATGGCGCTCGGCGCATCGTTGGTGTGCAGCGTGCTGAACACGAGGTGGCCGGTGAGCGCGGCCTGCACCGCCATCTCGGCGGTGGCGAGGTCGCGGATTTCGCCGACCATGATGATGTCCGGGTCCTGCCGCATCAGCGCGCGCAGGCCTTCGGTGAAGCCGAAGTCGAGCTGCGGCTGCACCTGCGTCTGGTTGAACGAGGGCTCGATCATTTCGATCGGGTCTTCCACCGTGCTCACGTTGACCTCTTCGGTCGCCACGCGCTTCAACGTGGAGTACAGCGTGGTGGTCTTGCCCGAGCCCGTGGGCCCGGTCACCAGGATGATGCCGTTGGGCCGCGTGACGAGCTGCTCCCAGCGCTGGGCGTCGTGCTGCGCGAAGCCCAGTGCGTCGAGGTCCTTCACGGCGGTGTCGGGGTCGAAGATCCGCATCACCATCTTCTCGCCGAAGGCCGTCGGCAGGGTCGACAGGCGCATTTCGATTTCGTCGCCGCGCATGTTGCGGGTCTTGATGCGGCCATCGAGCGGGCGGCGCTTTTCCACCACGTCCATGCGGCCCAGCAGCTTGATGCGCGCGACCATCGCGTTCATCACGCCCATCGGCATCTGGTAGGCGGGGTGCAGGATGCCGTCGATGCGAAAGCGGATCACGCCCTGCTCGCGGCGCGGCTCCAGGTGGATGTCGCTCGCGCGCTGGTCGAAGGCGTACTGCCACAGCCAGTCGACCACCTGCACCACGCTCTGGTCGTTGGCGTCGAGCTGCTTGTTGCTCTTGCCGAGCTCCACCAGCTGCTCGAAGCTCGCGCCGCCGGTGTTGCCGCCGGCCTTCTGCGCGGCGCGCACCGACTTCGCGAGCGCGAAGAACTCGGCCGTGTAGCGCTGGATGTCGGCCGGGTTGGCGACCACGCGGCGCACCGCGCGGCGCGACTGGCGCTCGACCTCGGCGATCCAGTCGGTGAGAAAGGGCTCGGCCGTGGCCACCACCACCTCGTTGGGCAGCACCTGCACCGGCAGCACCTTGTGGCGCTCGGCATACGCAGCGCTCATGGTGTCGGCCACCTTGCCCACGTCGACCTTGAGCGGATCGATGCGCAGGTACGTGAGCCCGGCGCGGCCCGCGAGCCATTGCGTGAGCATTTCTAGATCGAGCGGCTTGCCGTCGCCCTCGCGCGTCATGGCCACGTTGGCCAGCCGCACCAGCGGCGCCTGCCGGCTTTCAGCCTGGGCGCAGCGCGCGATGGTGCGCTTGGCCTCCATGGGCGAGATCACGCCGTCGGTAGCCAGCCATTCGATCAGGCGGCGCAGGTCGAGCGGGCCTTCGTGGCGGGCGGCCAGTGGGGCGGGAGCAGAAACAGCGGGAACAACGCTCATGAGCCGGCAGGTCGGGTAAGTGAAATATTCAGGGGCTTGAAGACCCGCAGCCATTTCGGCGCGGGCAGGCTCCAGCGAGTCTGGATCGTTTGGGCGCGCTCGGCAAGCGCCTCGCGCTTCGGTCGGCTCGGCGTGCGCTGCGCGAGCACCACCGTGTTGCCTTCGCGCGTCGGCCTGAACGCCCAGACGGCATCGGCACCGAAGGCACCGGCGATTTTTTCGAGGCTGCGCTCATAGCTCGACGAGCGGCCGAAGAGGTTGACCGTCATGCAGCCGTCCTCGGTGAGCAGCGCGCGGCAGTCGGCATAGAAGTCTTCGCTGTCGAGCACGGGCGCGGCGGCCTCGTGGTCGTACAGGTCGACCTGCAGCGCATCGACCGTGCCGTGCCATTCGGGCTTGCGGATCTCGGCGGCCGCATCGGCGATCACCACGCGCAGCTTCGGGTCGTCCGGCGGCAGCTTGAACCAGCCGCGGCAGGCCGACACCACCTGCGGATTGAGCTCGATCGCGGTGGTGCGCATGCGCAGGATCTTGCGGCTGAACTTGGTGAGCGTGGCCGCGCCCAGGCCGAGCTGCATCGCGTGGCGGCTGGCCACGGTCTTGCTGTCGGCGAACAGCAGCCAGGCCATCATGCGCTGCACGTATTCGAGCTCGATCTCGAAGGGCGCGTCCAGCTTCATCGAGCCCTGGACCCATTCGGTGCCCAGGTGCAGGTAGCGGACGTCGCCCCAGTCGGAGAAATTGACTTCGGGAAGAACGGCGGGAATTTTGCTGGATGCCATCAGACGAGTTGGTGGGCGGCGAAGACCTCGCGCCAGGCCGCGAGCTTGCGCTCGAAGCTCCACGACGCGTTGGCGGGACTGGTGGAAGGCAGCGGATAGACCGGCACGCCAAGGGTGCGCGTGTGCCGTGCGTGCTTGAAGCTCTCGCCGCCGTTGTGCGCGATGGCCGCGAGCTTTGGCAGGTGCAGCCCGGCGATGTCGTTCGCCACGGGCGCGCGGATGGCCGAATCGAGGCTGCCCTCGCGCTCGCAGGCGCCGTACACGTCCCACACGCCCAGGCCGCGGTCGAGCAGCCACCGGCAGCGCTGCGCGTAGCTGTCTATGCCCGACGGCAAAGGGACTTCGGGCCAGACGGCTTGCAAGATCTTCCAGAACTGGTTTTGGGGGTGTGCATAGTACTGCTGCCGCTCGAGCGACTTGACCCCGGGGAAGCTGCCGAGGATCAGCACCACGGTGGCCGGCGACACGATGGGCGCGAGTCCCGTGAGCAACGTGCTCGCGGCGGTAGCGGATGCGGCGGGTGGATTCATGGGCGGCAATCGTGCCACCGTCCCGCGCGCACTTGCACCGCCCATGAAAAAACCCGCCGAAGCGGGTTTTTTCGCGAAGGCCGAAGCAGGCTTACTTCTTGGCGGCTTCGTTCTCTGCCGTGCCGGGGATCTTCTCGCCGATGGCCTTGCCGGTGCTGCGCATGCCGTCGGCCGCCTTGTGGCCGGCGTTCTCGACGGCTTCGCCGGTCTTGGCGGCTGCCTTCTTGGTGGCGTTGGTGGCCTTCTTGGTCGTGCGCTTGGTGGCCTTCCAGGCCTTCTTGGTGCCGCTCTCGGTGGCCGCGACAGCCTTCTTGGTCGTGCGCTTGGTGGCGTCGACGGCTTCCTTGCCGGTCTCTTTCATCTTCTCGGTGGTGGTGGGCTCGGCCGGGGCCACAGCGGGGGCCGGTGCGGCTGCAGGCGCGGTGGTCTGGGCCACGGCCGACACGCCGATGGAGGCGAGTGCCAGTGCGAGGACGACGGGCATGGTGCGAACGAAAGACGTGCTCATGTAAAGCTCCTTGTTGGATGAAGTTTTGAGTGACTGACTTGCCACTGAACCAGCAACGAACTGGTGGCGCTCGAGGATGACAGCAAATCCGCGGCATCTGCCTTCATGCAGGCAGGACGGGGCATTGGCCTACGCGGGGCGCGGTGGACGCGCCGACATGGCCATGAGATTTTCCAGACGCGGCAGCGCTTCGAGCGCATTCCGGGTGGTGGCTGCGGCCAGCTCGTCGAGGCCGATGCCGCGCAGGCCGGCCACCACTTCGGCGATGCGCGGCAGCTCGGCCGGCTCGTTGCGGCCCTGCGGCTCGCCGGCATCGCGCTGGGCCTGCGTGCGGTACAGCCAGTGCGGCTGGATGTCGGGCGCATCGGTTTCCATCACGATCGATCCAAGCGGCAAAGTGGCGGCCAGCCGCCGCAGCTGCAGCGCGCGTTCGAAGGTCACCGCGCCGCCGAAGCCGAGCTTCAACCCGAGCTCGATGCACGCTTGCGCCTGCTGCTCGCTGCCGTTGAAGGCATGCGCAATGCCCTGCCACGGCTTGCCGGCTGCCGTCTGCCGCAGGTGCTTGAGCACCTTGTCGACCGAGCGCCGCACATGGATCAGCACGGGTAACCCGTGCCTGCGTGCCAGTTGCAACTGAGTGTGAAAAAACCGCTCCTGCTTCTCGCCGTCGAGCCCCTCGACGAAGTAGTCGAGCCCGACCTCGCCGACCGCCACCAGCCGCGGGTCGCCGCGCTGCGCGGCCAGCTCGGCATCGAGGGTTTCGAGGTCTTCATCCTTCGCCTCGCCGGTGCACAGCGGGTGAATGCCCAGCGCGTAGGCATCGCCCTGCGCATGGGCCAGTTCACGCACAGCTGCGAAGTTGAAGGCGGCCACCGCCGGGATCACGCACATCGCCACGCCCCGCGCGGAGGCGCGGGCGCGCAGGACGGGCATCTCGGCACCGAATTCAGGCGCATCCAGGTGGCAGTGGGTATCGACGAAGGTAGCCATCGCGCGATGATGCCCGATGGGATGCGCAGGCGTGGAAAGCGTGCTACTGTGAACTCCTTCACGCGATTTTTTGCCGGAGGTGCTCCGATGCGCAGGCCAGGTGTCTACAGCCATTCGCCCCGCACGCTGCCACCGGCCGCAGACGAGGCGGCCGAACGGGCAGGGGCGCCAGCCTCGCCCGAAGCGGTCGGCGCGGGCCCTGCGCTGCAAGCCGCCCCCGCAAAGAAGACCGGCTGGCAACCCGGCCGCCGCAGCTTCGCGATGCTGGTCGTGCTGTCGGCCGCGCTGGTCACCGGCGCTGCGCTGTGGGTTCCGCGCCCGGGCGCCAAGGCCCTCACGCAGAAAGACATCGACGCGGCCGTGCTGCGCACGCTGCAGACCACCACCCTGCCCTCGCCCGCCGCCAAGGCCGCGGACATCATCCGGCCCTCGGTGGTGCGGGTCGTGAGCTACGGTGAAGAAAAGAACACGCCCGAAGCCAAGATCCAGAAGCGCGGACGCAACCTCGCCAAGGGCAAGCCGCCCGAAGCCCCCAGCGATGGCGGCACGCCCGGCGAGGTCGAGCGCGGTGTGGGCACGGGCGTGGTGATCGTCGACAAGGGCGTGATCCTGACCAACCTGCACGTGGTCGCGGGCGCCGACAAGATCAAGGTCACCTTCTTCGACGGCCTGGAGGCTGTGGCCACCATCACCGGCGTGCAGCCCGAGAACGACCTTGCCGTGCTGCAGGCGCAGAAGATTCCCGACGACCTGATCCCCGCCACCATGCGCTCGACCGCCGACCTGCGGCCCGGCGACCAGGTGGCGGCCGTGGGCTTTCCGTTCGGCATCGGGCCTTCCGTGTCGGCCGGCGTGGTGTCGGGCCTGAAGCGCTCGTTCCGCTCGCCCGAGGGCAAGCAGGAGCTGGGCAACCTGATCCAGTTCGACGCGGCCGCCAACCCCGGCAATTCGGGCGGGCCGCTGATCAACATGGACGGCGAGGTGCTCGGCATCGTCACCGCCATCCTCAACCCGACACAGCAGCGCACCTTCATCGGCATCGGCTTCGCGGTGCCCATCGAGAACGCCGCGTCCGCCGCGGGTTCGCCGCCGTTCTGACGATTCTTTTTCGAAAGTCCTTCGCATGAGCACAGAGACCGTCAATCCCACGCCCGCCGGCACCGCCGAACTGATGGAGCAGATCCTCTACGAGGTGAAGCGCGTGGTCGTGGGCCAGGACCGCTTTCTCGAGCGCGTGATGGTCGCCATGCTCGCGGGCGGGCACCTGCTGGTCGAGGGCGTGCCGGGCCTGGCGAAGACGCTCACCGTCAAGACGCTGGCCGACACCGTGCGCGGCCAGTTCAAGCGCATCCAGTTCACGCCCGACCTCGTGCCCGCCGACCTCGTGGGCACGCGCATCTACAACCAGAAGACGGGCGAGTTCAGCACCTCGCTGGGCCCGGTGTTCGCCAACCTGCTGCTGGCCGACGAAATCAACCGCGCGCCGGCCAAGGTGCAGAGCGCGCTGCTCGAGGTGATGCAGGAACGGCAGGTGACCATCGCCGGCGAGACGCACAAGGTGCCGCGCCCCTTCCTCGTGATGGCCACGCAGAACCCCATCGAGACCGAGGGCACCTACCCGCTGCCCGAGGCGCAGGTCGACCGCTTCATGATGAAGGTGCTGGTCGACTACCCGAGCGACGAGGAAGAGTTCGTCATCGTCCAGCGCGTGATCGGCCCGCCTGTCAACGCCACGCCGGTCGCCACCACCGAGCAGCTCGCGGCGCTGCAGGCCGAGGCGCGGCGCGTGTATGTCGACCCCTCGCTGATCCAGTACGCAGTGAAGCTGGTGTCGGCCACGCGCACGCCCGAGAAGCATGGCCTGAAGGACCTGCGCCGCTTCATCACCTTCGGTGCCAGCCCGCGCGCCAGCATCAGCCTGACCGAGGGCGCGCGCGCCCTGGCGCTGCTGCGCGGCCGCAGCTATGCGCTGCCGGAAGACATGACGGCGCTGGTGCCCGACGTGCTGCGCCACCGCGTGACGCTTTCCTACGAAGGCCTGTCCGAGGGCCTGACGCCCGACGGCTTGGTCGAGAAGATCATGCGCGCAGTCCCCGCTCCTCCCAAGCCGCTCGAACATGAAAAGCTGGTGGCGTAAGGCCCCCGCGGCCGCGAACGACGAACGGCTCGCCGCAGAAGCCGGTGGGGCCGAGCGCGCGCTGCGCCGGCTCGAATGGACTGTCATTCGCCGCCTCGACGGCCTGCTGCAGGGCGACTACCGCACGCTGATGCGCGGCACCGGCCTCGACCTGGCCGACCTGCGCGAGTACCAGCACCACGACGACGTGCGCCACATCGACTGGAACGTCACGGCGCGGCTGCAGACGCCGCATGTGCGCGTGTTCACCGAAGACCGCGAGATGGCTGCGTGGTTCGTGCTCGACCTGAGCCGCTCGGTCGATTTCGGCTCGGGCCTGAAGGCCAAGCGCGAGGTCTCGGCGGGTTTCGTCGGCGTACTGGCGCGGCTGCTCACGCGGCACGGCAACCGGGTGGGCGCGCTGGTCTACGGCAGCGATCTCGAAGCGGTGATTCCGCCGCGCACCGGACGGCGCCACGTGCTGCACCTGCTGCACGCGATGGAGAAGCGCGCTGAAAAAGCCGAGGCCGCGCCCATGCAGAAAGGCATGACGCGCCTGGCCGACCTGCTCAAGTCGGCCGCCACGCTGATGCCGCGCCGCTCCACCGTGTTCGTGGTGTCCGACTTCCTGAGCGAGCCCGGCTGGGAGCGCCCGCTCGGCCAGCTGGTGCAGCGCCACGAGGTGATCGCAGTGCGCCTGTTCGACCCGCTCGAACTCGAACTGCCCGACCTCGGCCTGGTGCCGCTGCGCGACGCCGAGACCGGCGAGCAGCTGTGGGTCGACACCCACGATGCGGGCTTTCGCAAACGCTTCGCGCGCCTGGCGTCGGAACGTGAAACCGCACTGCGCGAGGCACTGGCCAGGGCCGGCGTCGACGCACTCGAACTCTCGACCAATGACGACCTGGTGGAAGCCATCGTTCGTTTCGCCGATCTGCGCAAGCGCCGCGCGCGCATCGGCCCGGCAGGCATGAAGGCGGTGGCAGCATGACTTTTCTCTGGCCTCAATTCCTCTGGCTGCTGGCGGCCCTGCCGCTGCTGATCCTGCTCTACCTCTGGCTGCTGCGCCGCAAGAAGAAGCTGGCGGTGCGCTATGCGAGCCTGTCGATCGTGCGCGAGGCCATAGGTGCCGGGCAGAGCATGCGGCGGCATCTGCCGCCCGCGCTTTTCCTGCTGGCCATGGCCGCGATGCTGGTGGCCGCGGCGCGTCCCATGGCCGTGGTGGTGCTGCCGTCGAACCAGCAGACGATCATCCTGGCGATGGACGTGTCGGGCAGCATGCGCGCGGCCGACGTGCAGCCCAACCGGCTCGTGGCGGCGCAGGAGGCGGCCAAGAGCTTCATCAAGGACCTGCCGCGCAGCGTGAAGGTGGGCATCGTCGCCTTCGCGGGCAGCGCGCAGGTGGCACAGCTGCCCACCACCAACCACGAGGACCTGGTGACCGCCATCGACAGCTTCCAGCTTCAGCGCGCCACCGCCACGGGCAATGCCATCGTGGTGTCGCTGGCCACGCTGTTCCCCGACGCGGGCATCGACGTCGAGCAGTTCAGCGCGCCGAGCCGCCAGCGCGGTGCGGCCATCGACCAGTCGGAGAAGAAGCTCAAGGACTTCACGCCCGTGGCGCCGGGCTCTTTCACCTCGGCCGCGATCATCATGCTGACCGACGGGCAGCGCACCACCGGCGTCGACCCGCTCGACGCGGCCAAGGCCGCGGCCGACCGCGGCGTGCGCATCTACACGGTGGGCGTGGGCACGGTCGACGGCGAGACCATCGGCTTCGAGGGCTGGTCGATGCGCGTGCGGCTCGACGAGGAGACGCTCAAGGCCATCGCCAACAAGACGAACGCCGAGTACTTCTACGCCGGCACGGCGAACGACCTGAAGAAGGTCTACGAGACGCTGAGTTCCAAGCTCACCGTGGAGAAGAAGGAAACCGAGATCTCGGCACTGTTCGCGCTGGGCGCCGCGGTGCTCACGCTGCTGTCTGCGGGGCTGTCGCTGCTCTGGTTCAACCGGATTCTCTAGGCCCGCGCGGCATGGCCGCCGGCGCATCGGGCGACTTGACCGCGCCGATACCTCCCAGGAACAGGTCGGCCACGATCGGCGCGATGGCCGCGTGGTCGAGCCGGCCATCGGGTTTCATCCAGGTGAACATCCAGTTGATCATGCCGAACAGCAGCATGGTCAGCGGCTTGGCGAGGTCGTCGCTCGGTGCGCCGGGGCGCAGCGCAGACACGGCGCGCGCAAAGCCCGCGACCACCTCGCGCTCCTTGTCGAGCACGCGCTCGCGGTCGGCCTCTTCGAGAAAGCGCACGTCGTCGGTCAGCACGCGGTGCGCGTCCTGCGCGCCGGCATATTCCTCGACGATGCGGTAGATGAAGCGGCGCAGGCGCTGCTCGTCCGTGTGCGTCGACGCCTCTTCCTCGGCCACCAGCGCCGCGAGCTTGGAGACGTGCGTCTCCGCGATGCTGATCAGCAGGCTGCTCTTGTCCTTGTAGTAGTGATAGAGCGTCGCCTTCGAGAGCCCGCAGGCCTCGGCCACCTGGTTCATCGAGGTGGCGGGATAGCCGCTGCGTGCGAACAGCTGGGCGGCCTGCGCGAGGATCAGTTCACGCTGGTCGTCGTAGGTGGCGGATCTTCCACGCGGCATCGGTTCTTGTTCCTGGGTTGGACTGTTGTGTTGAGGGCAACGGGCGATCTTGCACGAAGCGCGAACCGGATCAGCCCCGCTTCGTGGCGATGAGCGAGCGCACCTCGGTGGCCGGCAGGCGCGGGCGGTGCGGCTCCACCTGCGCGAGCGGCGCCACTTCATGCAGGCTCGCGAGGCTGCGCACCGTGAGCGCCTGGTAGGTCTGCGTGCCCTCGAGTTTCCAGGCGATCTCGTCTTCGCTCAATTCGCGCTTCACCTTCGCCGGAATGCCCGCGACCAGCGAGCGTGCCGGCACCTTCATGCCGGCCGGCACGAAGGCGCAGGCCGCGACGATGGCCTTCTCGCCGATCTCGGCCTCGTCCATCACCACCGCATTCATGCCCACCAGCGCGTCGCGCCGCACGATGCAGCTGTGCAGGATCGCGCCGTGGCCGATGTGGCCGTTGACCTCGATCACCGTGTCGTTGTCGGGAAAGCCGTGCACGCAGCAATGGTCCTGCACGTTCGAGCCCTCCTCCAGCACGATGCGGCCGAAGTCGCCGCGCAGGCTGGCGCAGGGACCCACGTAGCAGTTCGGGCCGACGATCACATCGCCGATCAGCACCGCCGTGGGGTGCACGTACGCGCTCGGGTCGACGACGGGAATCACGCCGTCGATGGAATAGCTGGGCATTGGGTCGGACTCCTTTTTCCGTGACTCAGGGTTTGCCCTGAACCACCCCCGCTTGTGCCGGGATGGAGGTCGATCCTAAAATCAACCGAACGGTCGGTCAATAGTGTTTGCACGCCGATCCACCCCCACAGAGGATGAAAGAGACACGCCATGCCCGAGCCTTTGGTACTCACCGGCAACGCCGGCACCGTTCGCACGTTGAGCCTCAACCGCCCTGCGGCGCTCAACAGCTTCACGACCGAACTGCATGCGGAGTTGATGGCGGCGCTGGAGGCCGCAGCGCAGGACGAGAGCGTGCGCTGCGTGGTGCTCACGGGCGCCGGCCGTGCCTTCTGTGCCGGCCAGGACCTTGCCGATCCCTCGGTCGCGCCCGACCCGACTCCGGGCGCCGCGCCCAAGGACCTGGGCCACGTCATCTCCACTTATTACGCCCCGCTCGTCGCGCGCCTGCGCTCGATGCCGGTGCCGGTGATCGCCGCGGTGAACGGCGTGGCGGCCGGTGCGGGTGCCAACCTCGCGCTGTGCTGCGACCTCGTGGTGGCGGGACGCTCGGCCAGCTTCATCCAGGCCTTCACCAAGATCGGCCTCGTGCCCGACACCGGCGGCACATGGCTGCTGCCGCGCCTCGTGGGTTCGGCGCGCGCGCTCGGCATCGCGATGCTGGGCGACAAGCTGCCGGCCGAAGAGGCTGCGCGCATCGGCCTGATCTGGCAGTGCGTGGACGACGCGGCGCTGGCCGAAACCGCGGCGGCCCTCGCATCGAAGCTGGCGGCCATGCCGACCCGCGCCCTCGTCGCCACGCGCCAGGCCATGGCCGATGCGCAAGGCATGGACCTGCGGACGGCGCTCGACGAAGAAGCCCGACTGCAGCGCGTCATGGGCAATGCCGACGACTACCGCGAAGGCGTCGAAGCCTTCCGCGCGAAGCGTGCGCCGATGTTCAAGGATCGCTGAGATGAAGCATTGCTTCTTGATCTTTCGCGTTGTGCGTGAGACGGGTGCTTCGGGGCGCGCTCACGCCGACGGGGTGGCCCGTGCACGCACCCCGAACCCGAACACGCAGCTTCGAGCCAGCTGAAAAAAGATGACCGAACCCACCCGCACTCCTCAACAAACAGCCGAGTACGTCCGCGACGGCATGCTCGCGAACGACAACGCCACGCAGGGCCTCGGCATGCGCATCGTCGAGGTCGGCCCCGGCCAAGCCACCATAGAGATGAAGGTGCGCCCCGACATGCTCAATGGCCACGCCACCTGCCACGGTGGCTTCATGGCCGTGCTGGCCGACTCGACCTTCGCCTTTGCCTGCAACTCGTACAACGAACTGACCGTGGCCTCGGGCTTCTCGATCGACTTCATCGCCCCGGCGCGCGAGGGCGACGTGCTCACCGCGCGCTGCCACGAAGTCTCGAAGGCCGGCCGCACCGGCGTGTACGACACCGAGATCACCAACCAGCGCGGCGAGCGCATCGCGATGTTCCGCGGCCGCTCCTACACCGCCAAGGGCCGCCCCGCCGTTGCCGCCTGAGGAGACAAGACACATGACAGTCAAACGCCCCACCCCCGGCGACCTCGAGCCGATCGAAACCGCGAGCCGCGACGAAATCACCGCGCTGCAGATCCAGCGCCTGCGCACCACGCTGCAGCGCGCCTACGACAACGTGCCTCACTACCGCAAGGCCTTCGACGCCAAGGGCGTGCACCCCGACGACCTGAAGTCGCTCGCCGACCTGTCGAAGTTCCCGTTCACGGTGAAGGGCGACCTGCGCGACAACTACCCCTTCGGCATGTTCGCCGTACCGCGCGAGAAGGTGGCGCGCATCCACGCCTCGTCGGGCACCACCGGCAAGCCGACCGTGGTCGGCTACACGCTGAAGGACATCGACACCTGGGCCGACCTCGTCGCCCGCTCCATCCGCGCCGCGGGCGGGCGGCCCGGCGACATGGTGCACGTGTCGTACGGCTACGGCCTGTTCACCGGCGGCCTGGGCGCGCACTACGGCGCCGAGCGCGCGGGCTGCACCGTCATCCCGATGTCGGGCGGCCAGACCGAGAAGCAGGTGCAGCTGATCCAGGACTTCAAGCCGGACATCATCATGGTCACGCCCAGCTACATGCAGGTGATCATCGAGCAGTTCGAGCGCCAGGGCCTCGACGCGAAAGACAGCTCGCTCAAGGTCGGCATCTTCGGCGCCGAGCCGTGGACCGAGGCCATGCGCCGCGACATCGAGGCCAAGGCAGGCATCGACGCCGTCGACATCTACGGCCTGAGCGAAGTGATGGGCCCCGGCGTAGCCAGCGAATGCGTCGAGAGCAAGGACGGCCCCGTCATCTGGGAAGACCACTTCTACCCCGAGATCATCGATCCCGACACCGGCGAGCTGAAGGCCGACGGCGAGGAAGGCGAACTGGTCTTCACCTCGCTGAGCAAGGAGGCCATGCCCATCGTGCGCTACCGCACGCGCGACCTCACGCGCCTGCTGCCGCCCACCTCGCGTTCGTTCCGCCGCATGGGCAAGATCGTCGGGCGCAGCGACGACATGATGATCATCCGCGGCGTCAACGTCTTCCCCACGCAGGTGGAAGAGATCGTGCTCGCGCACAAGGCGCTGTCGGGCCTCTACCAAGTGCACGTGAGCCGCGCCGACAAGCTCGACCAGGTCGAGGTGCACTGCGAACTCAACCAAGCCGACGCAGCATCGGCGGACCGCACCGCCATCGGCGAATGGGTGCAGCACCGCGTGAAGACGCTCATCGGCATCTCCACGCGCGTGGTGGTCCATGCGCCCAACGAGATGGAACGCACCCAGACCGGCAAGGCACGCCGCGTGATCGACACGCGCCCGCGCTGAAGCCATTCCACATCCATTCACCGAAAGGACACGCACATGTACACCCAGGCAATGGACACCATGGGCAAGGACGCAGGCGACGGCAAACAGAAGGCCGTGCGCTCCGCCGAGGAAATGCGGCTCGAGGAACGCTTCGACGCGCACATCGACGCCGGCGACTTCATCGAGGCGAAGGACTGGATGCCCGAGCACTACCGCAAGACGCTGGTGCGCCAGATCAGCCAGCACGCGCACTCGGAAATCGTCGGCATGCTGCCCGAAGGCAACTGGATCAGCCGCGCGCCCACGCTCAAGCGCAAGGCCATCTTGCTGGCCAAGGTGCAGGACGAAGGCGGCCACGGCCTCTACCTGTATGCCGCGGCCGAAACGCTGGGCACCTCGCGCGACCAGATGTTCGAGGCGCTGCACAGCGGCAAGGCAAAGTACAGCTCGATCTTCAACTACCCCACGCTGACCTGGGCCGACATGGGCACCATCGGCTGGCTGGTGGACGGCGCGGCCATCATGAACCAGGTGCCGATCTGCCGCTGCTCGTACGCGCCGTATGCGCGCGCCATGATCCGCATCTGCCGCGAGGAAAGCTTCCACCAGCGCCAGGGCTACGAAGCCCTGCTGACCATGATGACCCACGGCACCGAGGCGCAGAAGGCGATGGTGCAGGACGCGGTCAACCGCTGGTGGTGGCCGTCGATCATGATGTTCGGCCCGCCCGACGACCAGTCGCCCAACAGCGCGCAGTCGATGCGCTGGGGCATCAAGCGCTTCAGCAACGACGAGCTGCGCCAGAAGTTCGTCGACGCCACCGTGGAGCAGGCGCGCATCCTCGGCGTGACCCTGCCCGACCCCGACCTGAAGTGGAACGAAGAGCGCCAGGCGCACGACTTCGGCGCGATCGACTGGAGCGAGTTCTGGCGCGTGATCGGCGGCGACGGCCCCTGCAACCGCGAGCGCCTTCAGGCCCGTGTCGACGCCTGGGAAGAAGGCGCGTGGGTGCGTGAAGCCGCCATGGCCCACGCCAACAAGCAACCGATGAAGGAAGCAGCATGAGCACCGATACCAGCAAGCAAGAGTGGCCCCTGTGGGAAGTGTTCGTGCGCAGCAAGGCCGGGCTCGATCACAAGCACTGCGGCAGCCTGCACGCGGCCGATCCGAAGATGGCGATCCAGATGGCGCGCGACGTGTACACGCGCCGCCAGGAAGGCAGCAGCATCTGGGTGGTGCGCTCCGACCAGATCGTGGCGAGCGACCCGGGCGACAAGGACATGTTCTTCGACCCGGCGGAAGACAAGGTGTATCGCCACCCGACCTTCTACGCGCTGCCCAAGTCGGTCGACCACATGTGAGCAAGGCCAGGACCATGCAAGCATCGATCGAACTGAACCGCACGCCCGCCGTGCAATACCTGCTGCGCATCGGCGACACCTGCCTCGTGCTCGCGCAGCGCCTGGGCGAATGGTGCGGCCACGCGCCCGTGCTGGAGGAAGACATCGCGATGGCCAACATTGCGCTCGACCTCGTCGGCCAGGCGCGCGCGCTGCTGACACACGCAGGCCGCATCGAAGGCCGCGAGCACGACGAAGACCAACTCGCCTACCTGCGCGACGAGCGCGACTACTTCAACCTCACCATCGCCGAACTGCCGCGCGGCGACTTCGCCTTCGCCGTGGTGCGCAACACCATGGTGTCGACACTGCTCAAGCTGCTGTGGCAGCGCCTGGCCGCATCGAACGACCCCGAAGTGGCTGCCATCGCCGGCAAGGCCGTGAAGGAAGCGCGCTACCACCAGCAGCATTCGGGCGACTGGGTGGTGCGGCTGGGCGACGGCACCGACGAATCGCGCCGCCGCACTGAAAAGGCGCTCGAGCAGCTATGGCTCTACATGCCCGAGCTCTTCTTCAGCGACGCGGTCGATGCCGAAGCCGGCGCCAGCGGCCTCGGTCCGGCGTGGAGCGAACTGCGCGACCCCTGGCTCGCCGAAATGCAACAGGTGCTCGACGCCGCCGGCCTCGCCATGCCGAAGGAAGCCGCCTTCCGCAGCACCGGCAAGCACGGCGTGCACAGCGAGCACATGGGCTACATCCTCGCGGAGATGCAGCACCTGCAACGCAGCTTTCCCGGGGGGGTGTGGTGAACGCCCTCGCCTCGCGCGTCGACGCGGCATGGGCCGTGCTGCACACGGTGCCCGACCCCGAGGTGCCGGCCGTGTCGGTGTGCGACCTCGGCATCGTGCGCGACGTGATCGAGCATGACGACGGGTTGGAGATCGTGCTCACGCCGACCTACTCCGGCTGCCCCGCCACCGAGGCCATCGAGCACGACGTGCTGGCCGCCATCGAGCAGGCCGGCCTGGGCCGCGCGCGCGCAACCCTGCGCCGTGCACCCGCCTGGACCAGCGACTGGATCAGCGACGAGGGTCGCGCCAAGCTCAAGGCCTACGGCATCGCGCCGCCCGCGCACCTGAACGCCGAGCAGGCCGCCAGCACCGCCATGCCCATCAAGCTCTTCGGCCGCATCGCCGGCGAGCGCATCGCCTGCCCGCGCTGCGCGAGCGAGCGCACCGAGCGGCTTTCCGCATTCGGCTCCACCGCCTGCAAGGCCCTGTACCGCTGCATGGCGTGCAAGGAGCCTTTCGAACACTTCAAACCCTTCTGAGACTCCCCCGCGATGAGCACCCTCTTCCATCCCCTGCGCGTGAAGGCCATCGAGCCCGACACGGCCGAGGCCGTCGTCGTCTCGTTCGAAGTGCCCATCGACCTGCAGCAGGTCTTCGGCTTCACGCAGGGCCAGTACCTCACGCTGCGCCACGACATCGACGGCCAGGACCTGCGCCGCTCCTATTCGATCTGCGCCGGCCTCGACGATGGCGAGCTGCGCGTCGGCGTGCGCAAGGTGCGCGGCGGCGTGTTCTCCAACTGGATCAACGCCCATCTGCAGCCGGGCGACACCCTGCAGGTGATGGCGCCGCAGGGCCGCTTCTTCGTGCCCATCGAGCCGGCTTCGGCACGCCATCACGTCGGCATCGCGGGCGGCAGCGGCATCACGCCGATCCTGTCGATCATGAAGACGGTGCTGGCGCGCGAGCCGCGAAGCCGCTTCACGCTGATCTACGGCAACCGCCAGCTGCAGTCCACGATGTTCAAGGAAGAAATCGAGGACCTGAAGAACCGCTACATGACGCGGCTTGTGCTGCAGCACGTGTTCTCCGACGAGCACACCGATTCGCCGCTGGGCTTCGGCGTGATGAACCGCGAGAAGATCGGCGAGTTCCTGGCGTCGGTGGTGCCTGCGAAGACGATCGACCATGTCTATGTCTGCGGCCCGTTCCAGATGAACGACGAAGCCGAGGCCGCGCTGCTGGCCGCCGGCGTGCCCGAGGAACGCATCCACATCGAACGCTTCGGCGTGGCGCTGCCTTCGGCCACGCAGGTCGGCGCGGTGGTGCACGAGGCGCAGCCCGGCGACGCCAGGCAGGCGCGCATCGTCATCGTGCGCGACGGGCTGCAGCGCGAGATTACCTACACCGAAGGCCAGCCCAGCATCCTCGATGCGGCTTCGGCCGCGGGGCTCGAAGTCCCGTTCTCGTGCACCTCCGGCGTGTGCGGCACCTGCCGCGCCAAATGCGTGGACGGGGAAGTCCGCATGGAAAGAAACTTTGCGCTCGACAAGAATGAAGTGGCAGCAGGTTTCGTGCTGACCTGCCAGGCACACCCCCTGACCGAACGCGTCACGCTCTCATTCGACGAGCGCTAGAACTTCAAATATTTTTCAACCGGAGACAAGACCAATGAAACTCTTCTTCAAGCCCCTGCTGATCGCCGCGCTGTGCGCCACCGCCGCCGCGGCGTGGGCCGACGTCAATGTCGGCGTGACGCTCTCGGCCACCGGCCCGGCCGCCTCGCTCGGCATTCCGGAGAAGAACACCATCGCGCTGATGCCCAAGACCATCGGCGGCCAGAAGATCAACTACATCGTGCTCGACGACGCTTCGGACACCACCGCGGCCGTGGCCAACACGCGCAAGCTCATCGCAGAGAACAAGGTCGACGTCGTGCTGGGCTCCACCACCACGCCCAACTCGCTGGCCATGATCGACGTGGTGAGCGAAGCCAAGGTGCCGATGATTTCCATCGCCGCTTCGGCCCGCATCATCGAACCGATGGACGCCAAGAAGAAGTGGGTGTTCAAGACGCCGCAGAACGACATCATGATGTCGCTCGCCATCGCCGAGCACATGGCCGCCAACGGCGTGAAGACCGTGGCCTTCATCGGCTTCTCCGACGCATACGGCGAAGGCTGGTCGGAAGAATTCGCCAAGGCCGCTGCGCTGAAGAAGATCACTATCGTGGCCAACGAGCGCTACTCCCGCACCGACACCTCGGTGACGGGCCAGGCGCTGAAGATCATGGCCAGCAAGGCCGACGCGGTGCTGGTCGCGGGCTCGGGCACACCGGCCGCGCTGCCGCAGAAGACGCTCAAGGAACGCGGCTACGCCGGCAAGATGTACCAGACGCACGGCGTGGCGAACGCCGACTTCCTGCGCGTGGGCGGCAAGGACGTGGAAGGCACCTTCCTGCCCGCCGGCCCCGTGCTGGTGGCCGAGCAGCTGCCCGCCAGCAACCCGGTGAAGAAATCTGCACTGGCTTACGTCGGCGCCTACGAAGCCGCCTACGGCAAGGGCACCGTGTCGACCTTCGGTGCACACGCCTGGGACGCCGGCCTGCTGATGACCTCGGCCGTGCCCGTCGCACTGAAGAAGGCGCAGCCCGGCACGCCGGAATTCCGCGCCGCGCTGCGCGATGCGCTGGAGCAGGTCAAGGAAGTGTCGGGCGCGCACGGCGTGTTCAGCATGACCGAGAAGGACCACCTGGGTCTCGACCAACGCGCCCGCGTGATGGTGAAGATCGAGAACGGCGCCTGGAAATACCAGCCCTGATGTCTTCGCTCCCTCCCCCAAAGGGGGATGGAGCAACACAAGGCAGCGCAACTGACGGCGCTTGTGCCTGACCCTGATTCGATACACGGGCCAAGCCCGAAGGTTTCTTTTATGGATTTGCAGATCGCCCTGCTCTTGGGGCAGGACGGCATCGTCAACGGTGCCGTCTACGGTTTGATGGCGCTCGCACTGGTGCTGGTGTTTTCAGTCACGCGCGTCATCTTCATTCCCCAAGGTGAGTTCGTCGCCTTCGGGGCGCTCTCTATGGCGATGCTGCAGGCTGGCCGTGTGCCGGCCACGCTGTGGCTGCTGCTGGTGCTGGCAGTCGCGGTGCTGCTGGTGGAAATCTGGCGCTGGAAGCGCGGCGCAGTGGTCGACTGGGCCTCCGCGCTCGCATGGTGCGTGGTGTTGCCGGCGGCGGCCACCGCGCTGGTGCTGCTGCTCAAACCCACGTCGATGACGGGCCAGACGCTCACCACGCTGCTTCTCATCATGCCGCTCGGCCCCCTGCTCTACCGCCTGGCCTACCGGCCGCTGGCGGACGCCAACGTGCTGATGCTGCTGATCGTCTCGGTCGCGCTGCACGGCGTGCTGGTCGGGCTGGGCCTGCTGTTCTTCGGCGCCGAAGGCTCGCGCACCGCGGCGTTCTCCGAAGCGCGCCTCGACATCGGCGGCATTCCAGTCGGCGGACAGTCGCTGGTGGTGGTCGGCGTCACGCTGCTGCTGGTGATTGCCATGTTCCTGTTCTTCGGCCGCTCGATGGTCGGCAAGGCGCTGCGTGCCACCGCCATCAACCGGGTGGGCGCGCGGCTGTCGGGCATTCCGACCGAGCTCTCGGGCGACCTGAGCTTCGCGCTCGCAGCGCTCATCGGCGCCGTCTCGGGGCTGCTGATCGCACCGATCACCACGGTGTATTACGACACCGGCTTTCTCATCGGCCTGAAGGGCTTCGTCGCCGCCATCGTCGGCGGGCTCGCGAGCTATCCGCTGGCGCTGGCCGGCGCGCTGCTGGTGGGACAGCTCGAAGCATTCGCCTCGTTCTGGGCCAGCCCGTTCAAGGAGGTGCTGGTCTTCACGCTGATCATTCCAGTGCTGTGGTGGCGTTCGCTCCACAGCCGCCACGTGGAGGACGAAGAATGAGCGCGTCTTCGAATCCCGCGACACTGAACACCCCGCCCGAAGGCAAGCCGCTGGTCACGCCGCGCCAGCTCACGCTGGCGTGCGTGGTGCTGCTGGCGCTGGCCTGGGGCTTCCTGCCCGAATTCACGGTCTCGGTGCTCAGCAACATCGGCCTGTATGCGCTGGTCGCGGCCGGGCTGGTCATGCTCACCGGCGTGGGTGGCATGACCTCTTTCGGGCAGGCCGCGTTCGTCGGCATGGGCGCCTACGCCACCGCATGGATCTGCACGTCGCCCACTGCTGCCGCCTGGCTGGGTGGCGCGGTCGGCCCTGCGCTGCTGCCGTGGGCCGGCCTGCTGCTGGGCCTGGCGTTCACCTTCGCGCTGGCCTGGATGCTCGGCGCGGTCACGCTCAAGCTGTCGGGCCACTACCTGCCGCTGTGCACCATCGCCTGGGGCCTGAGCCTGTACTACCTGCTGGGCAACATGGACTTCCTCGGCGGGCAGACCGGCATCACGGGCGTGCCGCCGCTGGTGGTGGCGGGGCTATCGCTGGCCACGCCGCGCGCGCTCGGCGTCGTGATCTGGGCGGTGCTGCTGCTGGCGCTCTGGGCGCTGCACAACCTGCTCGATTCCCGCGAAGGCCGCGCCATCCGCGCACTCAAGGGCGGGCGGCTGATGGCCGAGTCGATGGGCGTCGACACGGCGCGCCACCGCATCAAGCTGTTCGTGCTGGCCGCGCTGCTCGCGGCGGTGTCGGGCTGGCTCTATGCGCACCTGCAGCGATTCGTGAACCCAACGCCCTTCAACCTGAACATCGGCATCGAGCTGCTGTTCATGGCGGTGGTCGGCGGCGCGGGCCACCTGTGGGGTGCGGTGCTGGGTGCGGCGCTGATCACGCTGCTGAAGGAAAAGCTGCAGGACGTGCTGCCCTCGCTGCTCGGCAGCAGCGGCAACTTCGAGGTGATCGTGTTCGGGCTGCTGATGCTCTTCGTGCTGCAGCGTTTTTCCGACGGCCTGTGGCCCACGCTGGCGCGCATCACGCGCCGCTGGGTGCGCAACGATGCGGCGCGCAAGGCGCCGGCTCTCGCATCGAAGGCGCCGACCGTGCAGCTCGCGCAGCGCACGCTGCCCGCGAGTGGCGAACTGCTGCTGCAAGCCAGCGACGTGAGCAAGCGATTCGGCGGGCTCGTGGCCAACAACGCGATTTCGATGACACTGAAGGCCGGCGAGATCCATGCGCTGATCGGCCCGAACGGCGCCGGCAAGAGCACCTTCTTCAACATGATCTCGGGCGTGGACGACCCGACCTCGGGCGAGGTGAAGCTCGCCGGCCAGCCGATGGCGGCCAAGCCTTCGCGCGCCTTCGCCGCGCTGGGCCTGGGCCGCACCTTCCAGCACGTGCGCCTGCTCGGACAGCGCAGCGTGGCTGAGAACGTCGCGCTCGGCGCGCACCTGCGTGCGAAGCGTGGCTGGCTCGCCGCGATGCTGCGGCTGGACCGTGCCGAAGAAGCCGCGCTGATGGCCGAGGCCCGCAGGCAGATCGAACGCTGCGGCCTCGGCGCGCATGCCAACACGCCCGCGGCATCGCTCTCGCTCGGCCAGCAGCGCGTGGTCGAAATCGCCCGCGCGCTCGCCGGCCAGCCCTCGGTGCTGCTGCTCGACGAACCGGCGGCCGGCCTGCGCCATCTTGAAAAGCGCGCGCTCTCGGTGCTGCTGAGCCAGTTGCGCGCCGAGGGCCTCGGCATCCTCGTGGTGGAGCACGACATGGAGTTCGTAATGAACCTCGCCGACCGCATCACGGTGCTCGAATTCGGCACCGTCATCGCCACCGGCACGCCGGCCGAAGTGCAGGCCAACCCGCGCGTGCTTGAAGCCTACCTCGGCGGCGCGGACGACGAACTGCTGGAAGACGCCCGATGAGCCATCCTTTGCTTCAACTCGACGGCTTCTGCGTCGCCTACCGCACCGTGGAAGCGGTGCACAGCGTGCGCCTGCAGGTGAACGAGGGCGAGATCGTCACCGTGATCGGCCCCAATGGCGCCGGCAAAACCACGCTGCTGTGCGCCGCCATGGGCCTGCTGCCTTCCACCGGCCAGCTGATGCTGGACGGCGGGCGCGTCGCGCGCCCCAGCGTCGAGACCATGGTGGCGCGCGGCGTCGCACTGGTGCCCGAGCGGCGCGAGCTGTTCGGCGAGATGTCGGTGGAAGACAACCTGCTGCTCGGCGGCTTCTACCAGTGGCGCAAAGGCAAGCGCGACCAGCGCGCGCGCATGGACGAGATCTTCGGGATCTTCCCGCGCCTGCGCGAGCGCCGCCCACAGCTGGCTTCCACGCTTTCGGGCGGCGAACGCCAGATGCTGGCCATTGGCCGCGCGCTGATGGCGCGGCCGCGTTTGCTGATGCTCGACGAACCCTCGCTGGGCCTCGCCCCGCTGGTGGTGCGCGAGGTGCTGCGCGTGGTGTCGCAGCTGCGCAGCCATGGCGTGTCGGTGCTGCTCGTGGAGCAGAACGCACGCGCCGCGCTGCAGGTGGCCGACCGCGCCTACGTGCTGGAGATGGGCGCCGTGGCGCTCGAAGGCAAGGCGCGCGACCTGCTGCACGACCAGCGGATCATCGACACGTACCTCGGTATAGGAAAGAAGGAATGACCGACGTGCCTCCCTTTCTTGCTCACTCCCCTTCCGGGGGAGGGTTGGGG
>NZ_JBGLYN010000066.1:0-38716 GCF_047304045.1 Variovorax sp. Varisp85 | reverse complement strand
CCCCGGCCCCGTGCGGCAGCGCAACGGCCAGCGCCCCGCAACCCTCCCCCTGGAGCCAAGACCATGAAAGCAACCTGGAACGGCGTCACCATCGCCGAAAGCGACGACACCGTGATCGTCGAAGGCAATCACTATTTCCCGATGAGCGCACTCAACCGCGACTACGTCACCTTCAGCAACCACAAGACCACCTGCGCCTGGAAGGGCTCGGCCAGCTACTACTCGCTGCTGGTCAACGGCGAGCTCCACACCGACGCCGCCTGGTACTACGCCGACCCCAAGCCCGAAGCCGAAGAGATCCGCGACCGCGTCGCGTTCTGGAAGGACGTGAAGGTCAGCGCGCAGTGACCACGGCCGCCTTCACTCCGCCGTTCATCGCCCCGGCCGAGCTGCCCGCCGCACTGCGCGAGCAAGGCTATGCGGTACTCAGCCCGCAGGGTGTGGGCGAATGGCTTGGCGCACCGATCGCGCAGCTCGATGCACTGCACGCCGACTGGAACGGCCTCCCGCCCGACGACTACCTGAAGGACGGTGGCCGCTACCGCACTCGGCGCCACGCCTGTTTCACCATCGAAGCCGACGACCACGCCACGCTCACGCAGGTGCCGCACCGCGCGCACTGGCAGCCGGTCGAATACAACGCGCTGCACGGCGGCATGCAGCGCTGGTTTGCGCCGATGCTCGATGCCACCGTGGCACAACCCGTGTGGCAGCGGCTGCTGCGGCAGCTCGGCAAGGCCTGCAGCGACATGCGTGGCACGACACGGCAGCGCTGGTACGTGGAAGCGCACCAGTTCCGCATCGACACCGCCGGCGGCATCGGCCGGCCGACGCCCGAAGGTGCGCACCGCGATGGGGTCGATCTCGTGGCCGTGGCACTCGTCGGCAGGCACGGCATCAAGGGCGGCGAGACGCGCGTGTTCGAGGCCAATGGCCGCCGCGGCGAGCGCTTCACCATGACCGAACCGTGGACCCTGCTGCTGCTCGACGACGCGCGTGTGATCCATGAATCGACGCCGATCCAGCCGCTCGAGGAGGGCGGCGAAGGCTGGCGCGACACGCTCGTGATCACTTGCCGGGCCAAGGGTTTCCAGGGGGATTGACGCCCCGTTTCCCGTCGCTGCCTTGAGTCCTACAGGTTCCCTCCGGCATCGGGGTTAAATTCGGGGTCCGGCTCGACGGTGAGTCGTGTCTGTCTGCGACGAAAGCGAGGTCCCGCCATGTTCAATCACATCCTGGTTCCGATCGACGGCTCCGAAACTTCCATGCTCGCCGTCAGCAAGGCCAGCGGCCTCGCGCTGGCTTTCGGTAGCCGCATCACGTTGATTCACGTGATCGACAACTATCCCTTCATCGGTGTGGGCGCGGACTACGCGCTCGGCCAGAACGAATACCTCGCCGCAGCCACGGCCAGTGCCAATGCGGCGCTCGCGCGCGGCGTGGCGGCGCTCGCGGCCGAAGGCCTTCACAGCGACCAGCGCGTGATCGACGGCCACGTGGTGCACGAAGGCATCGTCGATACGGCCATCGCCATCGCGGCCGACCTGATCGTGATGGGCTCGCACGGCCGCAGCGGCATCGAGAAACTGCTGCTGGGCAGCGTGACGCAGCGCGTGCTGCAGGACGCCAACATGCCCGTGCTGGTCGTCAAGGGCGGCTGATCGCTCAGGAGACGATGAAATCGGGCGGCCGATTGAAGCAAAGGTCTTGCTGCGTCACCGGGTGCACGAATCCCAACTCGCTCGCGTGCAGCAACAGGCGCGGCGCACGCGCTTGCAGGGCTGCATCGCCGTACAGCGCATCACCGAGGATCGGATGGCCGATCGAGAGCAGGTGCACGCGCAGCTGATGCGAGCGGCCCGTCAGCGGCTCCAGCAGCACGTGGGTCGCGGCGGGCTCGCCGGGTAGCAGCGACACCGCCTTCCACCGCGTGACGCTGGGCTTGCCCGCAGGATCGATCTTCTGCAGTGGCCGGCGCGGCCAGTCGGCCATCAGCGGCGCGTCGATCAGCGACCAGTCTGCCCGCACCGGCATCGCGCCGTCGACGACGGCTTCATAGCGCTTGTGCACCCGCCGCTCGGCAAAGGCCGCGCTCAGCGCGCGCTGCATGGGGATGCCGCGTGCCATCACCACCAGCCCGCTCGTGCCCATGTCGAGGCGATGCACGATCAGCGCGTCGGGCCACTGCCGCATTGCGCGCGCGCTCAGGCAATCCTGCTTGTCCTCGCCGCGGCCGGGCACGCAGAGCAGGCCGGCGGGCTTGTCGAACACCAGCAGGTAGGGGTCTTCGTGGAGGGGGTGCAGGAGCGGCGGCGCGGTCATGGATGCCGCCGAGTGTAGAGAGCCCGTTGCAGGCCCGTTTTGGCCCTCTCATGCCGCGCTCATGAAGCCTCGGCTATCCTCGAACGAATGTCCGGCCCCGCCCCTGTTTCCGCTTCTTCCACCGACGCCGCAGCCATTCCCTTGGGCGCCGCGGTCTCTTCCCCCGGCTTTTCCGACCTGACGCGCGAGCGTCCGTTCATGCAGATGTGGACGGCGCGGCTGTTCGGCACCGCCGCCTCGCAGATGCTGCTGGTGGCCATCGGCTGGCACATGTACGAGCTCACCGGCAGCGCCTGGGACCTGGGCCTCGTGGGCCTCTACCAGTTCGTACCCGCACTGCTGCTGGCGCTGCTGGCCGGCCATGTCGTCGACCGCCACCATCGCGGGCGCATCGTGGCGGCCTGCTTCGCGGTGCAGGGACTGGTGGCACTGGCGCTGCTGCTGGCGGTGCTCGAGAAGCACGACACGCGCGGCCTGCTGCTGGGGCTGTCGCTGGTGCTGGGCGCGGTGCGCGCCTTCCAGATGCCGGCACAGCAGGCGCTGACGCCGCTGCTGGTGCCGCCCGCCATGCTGTCGCGCGCGATGGCCTTCAGCTCGGCCGGCATGCAGGGCGCGATCATCGGCGGGCCGGCCCTCGGCGGCCTGCTGTTCGTGGCGGGCATGGCGGTGGTCTACGGCGCCAGCGTGGCGTTCTTTGCGGTCGCCTGCGCGCTGGTTCTGCGGCTGCGCTATGCCTACACGCCGGCCGCGCGCGAACCGGTCACGCTGGCCACCGTGTTCGCGGGCGTCGATTTCATCTGGAAGCGCAAGCCCGTGCTCGGCGCAGTCTCGCTCGACCTGTTCGCGGTGCTGCTGGGCGGTGCGGTGGCGCTGCTGCCGATCTACGCCAAGGACATCCTGCACACGGGGCCCTGGGGGCTCGGCCTGCTGCGCAGCGCGCCGGCGGTGGGCGCGCTGGTGATGTCCATCGCGCTCACGCGCCGGCCGGTCGAGCGCAACGTGGGGCGCACGCTGCTGCTGGCCGTGGGGCTCTTCGGGGTGTGCATGGTGGTGTTCGGCATTTCGAAGAGCTTCGTCGTCTCGCTGATCGCGCTGGCGGTCTCGGGCGGCGCCGACATGGTCAACGTGGTGATCCGCCAGACGCTGGTGCAGCTCGAGACGCCCGATGCGATGCGCGGGCGGGTGAGCGCGGTCAACTCGATCTTCATCGGCGCGAGCAACCAGCTCGGCGAGTTCGAATCGGGCGCCACGGCGGCGCTGCTCGGACCGGTCGGCTCGGTGGTGGCGGGCGGCGTGGGGACGATGCTGGTCGCGCTGACGTGGTTCAAGCTGTTCCCGTCGCTGGCGCAGCGGGACCGGCTGGTGGTGGCGGCGCCTTCCGCCAGGCCTCCCCCGGCCTA
Source organism: Variovorax sp. Varisp85 (assembly GCF_047304045.1). Taxonomy (NCBI): domain Bacteria; kingdom Pseudomonadati; phylum Pseudomonadota; class Betaproteobacteria; order Burkholderiales; family Comamonadaceae; genus Variovorax; species Variovorax sp. Varisp85. The sequence goes on along the minus strand of NZ_JBGLYN010000066.1, from coordinate 34,994 downwards.
ATCCGCGAACAGGGCGCGAGCGCCGGGCACGTCGAGCGTCAGGTCGCCCAGCGCCTGTGCCACGCAAGGCAGGATCCAGCCCTCGGCCTTTTCCTCGGCGCTCAGGCCGGGCCATTCGATGGTGTGGCGGGTTTCGCCGGACAGCCGCCGGCAGATGCAGGTGCGGCAGGTGCCGTTGCGGCACGAGCTCGGCAGTTCGATGCCGGCTTCTTCGGCGGCCTTCAGGAGCGTGGTGGCGGCGTCGGTCTCGAAGTCGAGGCCCGAGGGCTCGAGTCGGACCTTCATGGTTGCGGCGGCGGTTCCTGTTGCTGCTGTTCGCGGCGTTGCTCGCGCAGCATGAAGAGGTACAGGCTCTCGACCTTCTCGCGCGCCCACGGCGTCTTGCGCAGGAACTTGAGGCTGGAACTCACGCTCGGGTCGAGCGTGAAGCAACGGACGGGCACGAGTTCGCTCAGGTGCTCCCATCCGTAGTAGTCGACCAGCGCCGTGACGATGGCTTCCAGCGTCAGCCCGTGCAACGGGTTGCGTGGCTGGGCCTTTTTGGCCGCGGGGGCTGGCGCTTGACCGGTCACTTGTTCTTGAGCTTGCCGCGGGGGATCACGGCGGTGGTGATCGTGCGCACGGGCTCGATGCCGCCGGTGCCCACAGGCTTGGGTGGCGAAGTGTCCTTCTTCGGTTTCTTCGCTTCCTTGGTGCTGCGTTGCTGACCCTTGGCCATGTCGAATTCTCCTGTTGTTGCGACGGATACAGCAGGCAGTTTAGCGGTGCGGCGACAATACGCGGTTCCATCCGATTTCCCGCATTCATGTCAGATTACGAAGTTCGCCCCGCCACCATGCGCGACGCCAAGGCCGTTGCCGAGGTCCACGCCCTGTCCGCCAAGGCCGCCTACGAAGGCATCCTCCCCGAAGAAGAGCTGCGCATGCTGGCCCCGGCCTCGCGCGAAGCCAAGTGGCGCGAAGCCATCGAATTCAGCGAACCCCAGGTGCACGTGGCCACGCTCGACGGCCAGATCGTCGGCTTCGTCGGCTTCGACCGCTCGCGTGACCCCAAGACGCCGCCCACCACCGGCGAGATCTGGGCGATCTACGTCAAGCCCGAGCATTGGGGCAAGGGCGTGGGCGTGGCCCTCTGGGACGCCGCGCGCGAAGGCCTGGAAGAAGAGGGCTGCACGACGGTCACCATCTGGGTGCCGATCCGCAACGATCGCGCCATGCGCTTCCACGAACTCGCCGGCTTCAAGCGCGAGATGAAGACCGCCAAGACCACCGCCCTGGGCACGGTGCGCGTCGAGGAAATCCGCCTCAAGCGCGACGTTTCCTGACATGGACGCCGGCGGCAGCACCCTCGGCCACGCCGCGCGCGTGCGATCGCACCAGCGCCGCACCGCCGCCGTGCAATGGATTCGCCGCACCCATGGCTGGTTCGGCCTGTGGGGCGCGGTGCTGGGACTGCTGTTCGGTTTCAGCGGCATCTGGCTCAACCACCGCAACGTGCTGAAGCTGCCGCAGGCCCAGGAGCGCACGCGCGCCCAGCTGGCGCTGCCCGATCCGGTGCCGGCAACGCCCGAGGCGATGAGCCTGTGGTTGCAGGGGGCGCTGCGCATGAGCGGCCCGCCCAGCGCCTCGCGCATCGAACCGGCCAAGCCCGTCGCCTGGGCCGACAAGAGTGACACGGGCGACAAGAGCGCCCCGGCGCTCATGCAGCCGGCGCACTGGGTGTTCAACTTCGGCGGCCCCAACGAGATCGTGCAGGCCGAGTACTGGCAGGGCAACCGCTCGGTCGGCGTCGCCACTACGCACAATGGCTTCGTTGCCACGCTCACCAACATGCACAAGGGCGGCAGCATGCCGCTGCCGTGGATCCTGCTGGTCGACACGCTGGCCGGCAGCCTGATCTTCCTGTCGATCTCGGGCGTGGCGCTGTGGATGCTTACGCACCGCCGCCGCCGCGTGGGCCTGGCGCTGTTCGGCGTGTCGCTGGCCGCGATGCTGGCCATTGCGCTCGGCGCTCTCTGATTCGCCGGCAAGCTCGCATGCCGGCTCCCGTTCAGGGCGCCCGCGTACGGTTATTGCAGGGGGCGGGTGGCGGCTGCGGATAAGCTCGCCGCTTCTTTTTCAGCCCTGATCTTGCCCCATGGCCACCAGCCTGCTCCTGCTTCTCGACGACATCGCGACCGTTCTCGATGACGTGTCGATCCTCACCAAGGTCGCCGCCAAGAAAACGGCCGGCGTGCTGGGCGACGACCTTGCGCTCAATGCGCAGCAGGTGTCCGGCGTCAAGGCCGAGCGCGAGATTCCGGTGGTCTGGGCCGTGTGCAAGGGCTCGTTCGTCAACAAGGCCATCCTCGTGCCCGCGGCGCTCGCCATCGGCACCTGGCTGCCGTGGCTGGTAACGCCGCTGCTGATGGTGGGCGGTGCGTTCCTGTGCTTCGAAGGTACCGAGAAGCTCGCGCACAAGTTCCTGCACAAGAAGGAGCACGAAGCCGACACCCAGCGCCACGAGAAGGCCGTGGCCGACGCCTCGGTCGACGTGGTCGCGATGGAGAAGGACAAGATCAAGGGCGCGGTACGCACCGACTTCATCCTCTCGGCCGAGATCATCGCCATCACGCTGGGCACCGTGCAGGGCCAGCCTTTCACGACGCAGTTGACCGTGCTGGTCGGCATCGCGCTGATCATGACCATCGGCGTCTATGGCCTCGTGGCCGGCATCGTGAAGCTCGACGACGCGGGCCTCTACCTGAGCCAGCGCGCCAGCGCCGCATCGCGCGCCCTGGGCCGCGGCATCCTGGCTGCGGCACCCTGGCTCATGAAGGCGCTGTCGGTGGCCGGCACGGCCGCGATGTTCCTCGTGGGCGGCGGCATCCTGGTGCATGGCTTGCCGGCGCTGGGCCATGCGGTCGAGGGCTGGGCCACGGCCACGGGCGGCGTGTTCGGCACGCTGGGCTCGATGGGCGTGAACGCCGGCGTGGGCCTCGTGGCCGGCGCCATCGTGCTGGCCGTGGTGGAACTGGTCGGCAAGCTGCGCGGCAAGAAGGCCTGAGAGGCCAGGTTGTTGGCTACTGGCGCGGCTTGCCGCGCTTCACCAGCTCGACCGCGATCAACGCCACGCCCAGCACCACCGCGAACCAGCCGACCAGATAGGCCCCTGCCACCATCTCGAACCAGCGCGTGCCCTGCAGGAAGCGCGGCCCCAGCAGAACGGCGACGCCGATCACGAGGCAGAGGATGCCGCGCTCGAGCGTGCGGAGTTGTCGTTTGGGTTGCGCCATGGCTTTTTCGTGCGGGGGTGTGTGGATCGATCAGTGCGTCATTGTCCCGCGCATCGCGGCCGGATGGCCCTGCAGCGGAAACGACTTGCCCGTCGGCACCAGCGTGTCGCCATCGAGCCGCAGGATCGTGATGTCCTGGTCGATGAAGTTGCCCACGTAGAGGTACTTGCCGTCGGCGCTCCACACCGCGCCCTCGGGCAGGCCGCGCACCTCCACCTCATTGGCGCGCGTGACCTTCTTGCCGTCGATCTTCAGCAGGACCACCGAGCCGTTGCGGTTGTAGAAGTAAGCGCTCTTCGACGCGTTGCTGCCGCGCAGGATCACCGCCACCGCATGCCTGCCGGTCGGGCTCACGGCGAGGCCTTCGGGGCCGTCGCCCACCACCACCTTGTCGACCACGCGTGGCGGTGCGGCTTCGAGGTCGATCACGCTCACCGTGTCGACCTGGCCGTCGGAGGCGCCCGAGTTGCCGTTGTCGGCCGTGAGCGCGAGCTTGCCGTCGGGCGTCACGTCGACGTTGTAGGGCCACAGGCCGGCGGCGAGGTCGACCTTGTTGTAGCTGACCTTCTCGCCGTTCACGTCGAGCAGCGCGATCTTGTGGCTCGGAAACTTGGCAGCCAGCGCGCGCTTGCCATCGGGCGTGAAGCGCACGTGCGCCACCGAATCGCCCATGGCCACGGTGTCGATCAGCGTCACCTTCTTGCCCGCGATGCGCAGCACGCTCACCGAGTTGTCGGCGCGGTTGGCCACCAGCGCGAGGTTGCCCGCGCGGTTGATCGACAGGCCCGAGGGCTGCTTGCCGACCTGCAGCGTGTCGAGCAGCCTGGGCGGCGTGGTGGTCAGGTCGATCACGAAGAGGCGGTTGTCGGGTACCTGCTTGCGCGCGCCGTTCTCCTCGATCACGTTGAGCGAGTTGGCGACCAGCGCCAGCGTTTCGCCGGGCGTGATCGCGAGGTTGGTCGGCGGCCCGGCGATGGTGTTGTCCAGCTGCAGCGTGCCGAGCACCTTGGGCGCCAGCGGGTCGGTGCCGATGTCGAGCACCTGCACCGTGTCGCGCCCCATCGGGCCGAGGGCCACGACACCGGCGTCGTTCCACGACTGCTTCTCGTCGTTGGCGACCAGCATCAGCTGGCGCTGCGGCACGGTGGGCGTCATGTTCGCGCAGCCGGCAAGCACTGCAAGGGCGGCGGCCAGGGCGGGGGCCGCGAGTGCGGCGGGGCGGAACTTCATGCTGTCTGTCTCCGGTGTTGTTGTGCGCGCATGGTAGCGAACGGCGCGGCTTCGCCGCCGGCCCGCGCCCGGCACAATCGATCGATTCACTCCCTGGGGCCCACATGACCATCGAGATACCGAAGGAAGCGCGCCAGCAGGCCATCACCTCCATCGAGCGCTACTTCCGCGAAAACATGGAGGAGCCGATCGGCAACATCGCGGCCGGCGCGCTGCTCGGCTTCTTCCTCGAAGAGGTCGGCCCGCTCGTCTACAACAAGGCCGTGGCGGATGTGCAGGAGCGCCTGCAATCGCGCATCTCGGAGGTCGACCTCGAAGTGCACGAGGACGAATTCCAGTATTGGCGCAAGTACGACAAGCAAAAGAAGGGAAGGTAGGGCGTCGCGCCCGCGCATCGCCGTGCATTCAGAAGTGCTTCAAAACGTTGCAGAATTCGAAGCCATGCATCTCCACCGCACTTCCCCACGTTCCGCGCTCACCTCCGCTCTGCGCGCCCTTGCCGCCTTGCCCCTCGTGCTGGCTGCGTCCCTTGCCACCGCGCAGCAGGAGCCGTCCGGCTTTCCGATGGATTCGGTCGGGTACTTGAACGAGGAACTGCCTCGCATGGAAGCCGCCATCGCCGCGAGAGACCGCAGCTTCTTCCATGGCGCGATGATCCGCACGGTGCAGTTTTCGGAACGCTGGGGCTTCAAGGTCAAGGCCAATCCCGATCTCGCGGCCTACCCGATGTGCACGTCGGCGGTGATGGACTACGTGGTCGTCGGCATGTGCAGGCTCACGCCTTCCGACGAGTGCGAACCGGGGCTGGCCTCGCGCTTCGATGCCAATGTGCAGCGCTGCCGCGAAGCGGCCGCGAAAAAGTAGACGAAAGAGGCACCCGCCATGGACTACGCCCGCTACCAGACCCTCGCCATCACGCGCCGAGGTGCGAATGGCGCGGTGCTCGACATCCAGATGCGGGCCGCCAACGGCAAGCTGCCCACGGCGGGCCATGACGGCCACCGCGAGCTGGCCGAAATCTGGCGCGACGCATCGGCCGACGACAGCGTGCGCTGCGCGGTGCTGCGGGGCGAAGGCCAGGGCTTCTCGGGCGGCGGCGACCTCGCGATGGTGCAGGACATGACCACCAACGATGCAGTGCGCCAGCGCGTGTGGCGCGAGGCGCGCGACCTCGTCTACAACATCATCAATTGCGACAAGCCCATCGTCAGCGCCATGCACGGCCCGGCCGTGGGCGCGGGGCTGGTGGCGGGGCTGCTGGCCGACATTTCCATCGCCGCGAAGAACGCGAAGATCGTCGACGGCCACACGCGCCTGGGCGTGGCGGCGGGTGACCATGCGGCCATCGTCTGGCCGCTGCTGTGCGGCATGGCCAAGGCCAAGTACCACCTGCTGCTGTGCGAGCCGGTGAGCGGCGAGGAGGCCGAGCGCATCGGCCTCGTGTCGCTCGCGGTGGAGGAGTCCGACCTGCTGCCGCGCGCCTACGAGGTGGCCGACCGGCTCGCGGCCGGCAGCCAGAGCGCGATCCGCCTGACCAAGTACGCGCTGAACAACTGGCTGCGCCAAGCCGGGCCGACCTTCGATGCCTCGCTGGCGCTCGAATTCATGGGCTTCGCGGGCGCCGACGTGCGCGAGGGCGTGGCCTCACTGCGCGAACGGCGCGCGCCGGACTTCGGCTGACTGCTTCCATCAGGCAGCGTGCCGAACTCCAGGCACGGTGCGCGGTCCTCAGCCTGGAGGAAAGTCGACACCCGCCTCGCCCGCCTTCCAGGGCGCGTACTTGTGCATGGCGCGCTCGAACAGGTCCGAGACGGTCCAGTCCGACAGCCATGCCTGCAGGCGGGGCCAGGGCTGGGCATCGAACCATGCGGCGTCGACCATCGCGAACTGGCGCACGAAGGGCATGACGGCGGCGTCGGCCAGCGTGGCGTGGGCGCCGGCCAGATGCGGCGTGGCCGACAGCCTGGCTTCGAGGCCGCGCAGGAACTGGGCGCCGCGCTCGCGGGCGGGCTTCCCACCATCCGCATGCCGGTTGGGATATTTGTAGCGGTCGAGCTGGGGCTTGAAGTCGTCGTCGCAGGCGCCGACCAGCGCGAGCATGTCCTGCAGCGTGCCGGTGCCGGGCTGCAACCAGCGCCGCGGATCATTGCGGCGCAGGGCCCACAGCATCACATCGAGGCTTTGTTCCAGCACCGTACCGTCTTCGGTGAGCAGTACGGGCACCGTGCCCTTGGGCGAGGCCTGCAGCATCTCGGCGGGCTTGTTCTTCAGCACCACTTCGCGCAGCTCGCAAGGCTGGCCGCTCGCGACCAGCGCCAGGCGGGCGCGCATCGCGTAGGGGCAGCGGCGGAACGAATAGAGGACGGGGAGAGCGTTGGGCATGCGCGGCGTACAGGCGAAGCGGCCGATTTTCGGTGACCGTGCCCGGTCGCGTGCGGGCAGGTTTTTCTACACAATCGCCGCATGCCCGAACACCTTTTCCTCCGGCTCGACGACGACCCCTTGCACGGGCCTGAATCGAACCTGCCCGCCGGCACGCTACGCCCGCTGAAGGATTGCGTGGCGGTGGTCACCGGCGCGAGCCGCGGCGCGGGGCGCGGCATCGCGGTCGAATTGGGTGCGGCCGGCGCCACCGTGTACGTCACCGGGCGCAGCACGCGCGAAAGGCCCGCCGATACCTACGGCCAGTTGCTCGCCTTGTCGGACATGGCCGTGGCGCCCGGCAGCATTGACGACACCGCCGACGAGGTCACGCGCCAGGGCGGGCGCGGCATCGCGGTGCAATGCGACCACACGAACGAACAGGAAGTGGCTGCGCTCTTCGCCCGCGTGGAGCGCGAGGCAGGCCGCCTCGACCTGCTCGTGAACAACGCCTGGGGCGGCCACGAGACATTCACGGGCGTGTTCGACGCGCCGTTCTGGGAGCATCCCCTTGCCAACTGGGACGCGATGTTCGACCGCGGCGTGCGCAACCACCTCGTGGCGAGCCGCTGCGCCGCGCCGCTGATGGTGCGGCGCAAGAGGGGGCTGATCGTCACCACCACCTTCTGGGACCGCGGCCACTACCTGCGCGGCAATCTCTTCTACGACCTGGCCAAGGCGTCGATGACGCGGCTGGCCTTCGGCATCGCGCAGGAGCTGAAGCCGCACGGCGTGGCCTCGGTTGCCGTGTCCCCAGGCTGGATGCGCACCGAGTTCGTGCTCGCGGGCCACAAGACCGACGAGGCGGACTGGCAACAGCGGCCCGAGCTGGCGCGCACCGAATCGCCGCGCTACCTGGGGCGGGCGGTCGCGGCGCTGGCGGGCGATGCGAGGGTGCTGGAGAAAAGCGGCGAGGTGTTGCGCGTTGCCGACCTGGCGCGCGAGTACGGCTTCACCGACATCGATGGAAGGCAGGTCGCGGCTTTCGAGATGCAGGTAGGGCCGTAGGACAAGTTCGCGCCCGACCGGGGAAAAGCGCGTACCGGCAACGGCCTGCGCGCGGGTGCACCATGCACGTCAATCCCTTCAATCACCCCAGGAGGTGACCTGCCATGTCCGCCCCAGCCGAAGCCACCGAACTGGTATCCGCCAGCCGGCTTGCCCGTTCCAATTCCGTCCGGTTCCCGGGCGAAAGCGTCGCCTACCGGCGGGCTCGCACGGAACTCCTTGCCGAGGAGATCGATTTGCGCCGACGCATCGAACGCGTCGCGGAAATGCGCCGCGCACTGCCCCCGGGTGGCGAGGTGCCGCAAGACTACGAGTTTCAGGGAGCCGGTGGGCCGGTCAGGCTCTCCGAACTTTTCGGCGAGCACGGCACGCTCATCACCTACAACTGGATGTATGGCCCGAAACGTGAGCGTCCGTGCCCCATGTGCACCTCGCTGCTGAGCGCCTACGACGGCGAGATGCCCGACATCCTGCAGCGCGTGGCGTTCGCGGTCGTCGCGAGCTCGCCGATCGAGCGGATGACGGCTTTCGCCAGGGAGCGCGGCTGGCGGCACCTGCCGCTGTATTCATCGGCCGGCAACACCTTCAACCGCGATTACGCCGGCGAGACGCCCGAAAGCGGCGACAACCCGGCATTCAACGTGTTCTGGCGCGACGGCGGGACGATCCGCCACTTCTGGGGCGGCGAGATGGGCGCTGGAACCTCCGACCCCGGGCAGGACCCGCGCGGAGCGCCCGATGCGATGCCGATATGGAACCTGCTCGACATGACGCCCGAAGGGCGGGGGACCGACTGGTATCCCAAGCTGTCCTACTGAGCGATTGGGCCTCTCGGGGGGGGGGTATAAACGCAACATGGTTGCGTTGCTTCATATAATGCAATTCTGTTGCATATATGGAGACCGCCCCGATGGCCGACCGCCTTCCTGTCACCGTGCTCTCCGGCTTTCTCGGCGCCGGCAAGACGACGCTGCTCAACCACATCCTCCACAACCGCGAGGGCCGGCGCGTGGCGGTCATCGTCAACGACATGAGCGAGGTCAACATCGACGCTGCGCTCGTGCGCGACGGCGGCGCCCAGCTCTCGCGCACCGACGAGAAGCTGGTCGAGATGAGCAACGGATGCATCTGCTGCACCCTGCGCGAAGACCTGCTGCTCGAGGTCCATCGCCTGGCGAAGGAGGGCCGCTTCGACCAGCTCGTGATCGAGTCCACCGGCATCTCCGAGCCCCTGCCCGTGGCCGAGACCTTCACCTTCGCGGGCGAGGACGGCAAGAGCCTGGCCGACGTGGCGCGGCTCGACACCATGGTGACCGTGGTCGACGCCTTCAACTTCCTGCGCGACTACGGCTCGCCCGACAGCCTCGGCCAGCGGGGGCAGTCCCTCGGCGATGAAGACACGCGCACGGTGGTCGACTTGCTGATCGAGCAGATCGAGTTCTGCGACGTGCTGGTGGTCAACAAGACCGACCTCGTCACGCGCGAGGAGCGCGAGCGGCTGATGGCGATATTGCACAGGCTGAATCCGCGCGCGCGCATCGAGGTGTCGGAGTTCGGCCGCGTGGCGCTCGACCGCGTGCTCGACACTGGCCTGTTCGACTTCGGGCAGGCCGAGCAGGCGCCGGGCTGGCTGGCCGAGCTGCGCGGCGAGCACCTGCCGGAAACCGAGGAATACGGCATCCGCAGCTTCGTGTACCGCTCGCGCATTCCGTTCCATCCCAAGCGGTTCTGGGAGCTGGTGCACAGCGAATGGGAAGGCGTGGTGCGCTCCAAGGGCTTCTTCTGGCTCGCGAGCCGCGCCACGCGCGCCGGCTCGTGGTCGCAGGCCGGCGGCGCCTGCCGCCATGGCGCGGCGGGTTTCTGGTGGGCGGCGGTGCCGCGCGAGCACTGGCCGACCGACCCTGACGCGCTGGAGCTGATCCGCAAGAACTGGGACTCGGCCACGGGCGACGCCCGGCAGGAGCTGGTGCTGATCGGCATCGGCATGGATGAGGAAGCGCTGCGCACCCGGCTCGATGCCTGCCTGCTCACGGAAGACGAAATGCGCTTCGGCGCCTCGTGGTGGCGGAACTTCCCGGACCCGTTCCCTTCGTGGAACGCGTGAAAAGAGCTATCGGGCGCAGTCGCCGCAGGTGCCGTGCAGCGTCAGCGCGGTGTGCCGCGTATCGATGCCCTGCTTGCGCAAGGCCCGGCCCAGCCGGCCCATCACCTTCGGAAGCTCGGGGTCGGACGGCAGCGCCAGCACCTTGTGGCACTGGTCGCATTCGAAGGTGTTGCCCGACTCGGCCTCCACGTGGCGCGAAAAGCGATTGACTCGGTCGGTGCCCACGCGGCGGTCGCACAGGCCCGCCTCGACCAGTCGGTCGAGCACACGGTAGACGGTGACGCGGTCGGGTGCTTCGCCTGTGGCCGCCGTATAGGCAGCGGCCACTTCCTCGTGCGTGAGCGGCTGCGAATTGTGTTCGAGCAGTTCGAGCACGGTCTGCGCAGCGCGGGTCACGCGCAGGCCGCTGCCGCGCAGCAGCATTTCGCTGTCGAACGGGGCGGCGGGACAGGGCTTCGGATGCGAGGTGGTGGTCTTCATATGCGAAACGCCATTGTGTTGCATTCCGCGGCGCCGCGGGCGGCGAAACGATGTGCAAGTCAGCCAACCGGCCGTATCGGCGCCTTCGGCCGGGCCCGAATGCGCTAAGGTCTGGCCATCCGCATTCCTGAATACCTTTGTCCGACCATGTCCCGTCCTCCCATCGAGATCGAAACCGCCCCCAATCCCACCGCCACGGTGATCGTGATGCACGGCCTCGGCGCCGACGGCAACGATTTCGTGCCCATCGCCAACGAACTCGACCTCTCGCCCGTGGGCCCGGTGCGCTTCGTGTTCCCCAATGCGCCGGTCATGCCCGTGACCATCAACGGCGGCTACCGGATGCCGGCCTGGTACGACATCGCCTTGCCCGACCTGGCGGCGCAGGAGGACGAGGCCGGCCTGCGCCGCTCGCAGGCGACCATCGAAGCGATCATCTCGAATGAAAAGGCCCGCGGCATCGCCGCCAGCCGCATCGTGGTGGCCGGCTTCTCGCAAGGCTGCGCGATGGCGCTCATGACGGGCCTGCGCCACACCGAGCGCCTGGCCGGCATCGTCGGCCTCTCCGGCTACCTGCCGATCGCGGCCACCACGGCGGCCGAACGGCACGCAGCCAACCACGAAACGCCCGTGTTCCTTGCCCATGGCCGGCAGGACCCCGTGGTGCCCCTGGCCGCCGCGATGCGCTCGCGCGACGCGCTGGCCGCTCTGGGCCATGCTGTCGAGTGGCACGAATACACGATGGCGCACTCGGTGTGCATGGAAGAAATCGCCGACCTCAACAGCTTCCTGCTGCGGGTGCTCGGCCGAACCTTGTCGAAGGAGGCAACAAAATGATTCTGGTCATCGGACACGCCCTGGCAAAGCCCGACACCCTGCAGGCGATGCTCGCCATCAGCACCGAGCACGTGCTGCGCTCGCGTGCCGAGCCCGGCTGCATCTCGCACGAGGTCTCGACCGACGTGCAGGAGCCGCTGCGCCTGACTTTCGTGGAGCGGTGGAGCGACATGGCCGCGCTGCAGGCGCACTTCCGCGTGGATGCCTCGCGGGCTTTCGGCAAGGCGCTCGCGGCCATGGCCGACGGCACGCCGGAGATGCACGTCTACGAGTCGAGCGAGATCGACCTGTCGGCAGGCCGCGCCGGGGCCTGAGCTTCGTGCGCCATCCGAAGCGCGGCCTATGCAGAAAGCTATCAAAAACATAGCGAGCGACAGGGTAGCGGGGCGAGGGATTCCCTGCACGAGCAATGCCCGCGCGCCCGTGCTACCTTCCAGCCCCTCAGAAGATTGATGGGTATAACAATATGAGCAACAGATTGCAGGAGAGGCTGGTTGCACTTTCAGCCGCACGACTGAAGGGCATGCGGCGTGGCATCGAGAAGGAAAGCCTGCGCGCGCTGCCCGACGGCAAGCTCGCGCTGACGCCGCATCCGATCGCCCTGGGCTCGGCGCTCACGCATCCGCACATCACCACCGACTTCAGCGAATCGCAGCTCGAACTCATCACGGGCGTGCATGCGGGCGTCGAATCGGCGCTCGAGGAACTGACGCGGGTTCACCAGTTCACCTACCGCGTGCTCGACCAGCTCGGCGACGAGCGTCTCTGGGTGTCGAGCATGCCTTGCGGCCTGCCGACCGACGAGACGATTCCGATCGGCCGCTACGGCTCCTCGAACGTGGGCCGCGTCAAGAGCGTCTACCGCATGGGCCTGAGCCACCGTTACGGCCGGCGCATGCAGACCATCTCGGGCATCCACTACAACTGGTCGCTGCCCGACGTGTCGAGCGAACAGTACTTCGCGCTGATCCGCAATTTCCGTCGCCAGGCCTTTTTGCTGCTGTACCTGTTCGGCGCTTCGCCGGCCCTGTGTTCGAGCTTCGTGGCGGGCCGTCCGCACGAGCTGCAGCCGCTGGGTGACGGCAGCATGTTCATGCCGCACGGCACCTCGCTGCGCATGGGCCGCCTGGGCTACCAGAGCGATGCGCAGGCCTCGCTGGCCGTGAGCTACAACAGCCTCGAGGGCTACGCCGCCTCGCTGCAGGACGCGCTCACGCGCCCGTGGCCGGCGTACGAAGCCATCGGCATCCGCAACCTCGGCGGCGACTACAACCAGCTCGGCACCAGCCTGTTGCAGATCGAGAACGAGTTCTACGGCACCATCCGCCCCAAGCGCGTGATCAACCCCGGCGAGCGCCCGCTGCATGCGCTGCGCGAGCGTGGTGTGGAGTACGTCGAAGTGCGCCTGATGGACCTCGACCCCTTCGAGACCGTCGGCATCAATGCGCAGACCATGCGCTTCATCGACGTGTTCCTGCTGCACTGCCTGTTGAGCGACAGCCCCAACGACACGCCGCAGGAAATCGCCGAGCTCGCGCAGAACCAGCACCTCACGGCCGCGCGCGGCCGCGAGCCGGGCCTGAAGCTGCTGCGCGGCGGGCGCGAGGTGGCGCTGGCCGACTGGGGCCTGGAGCTGGTCGAGCAGTGCCAGCCCATCGCCGCCGCGCTCGACGCGGCGCAGGGCGGCACGGCGCATGCCGACGCGGTGCGCGCCGCCAGGGCCGCGCTGCACAGCCCCGACAGCCTGCCCTCGGCCCGCGTGCTCGCAGCCGTCGAGAAAGACCATGGCAACTCCTTCATCGGCTTCGTGCGCGCCCAGTCCGAGCAGACCCGCGCCACGCTGCTGGGGCTGCCGTTCCCGGCCGCGCAGCAAGCCGAATTCGAGCAGATGACGGCCGAGTCGCTGCAGGAGCAGAAGCGCATCGAGGCGGCCGACACCATGCCCTTCGAAATTTATCGCGAGCAGTACGTCTCGCCCGCGCGCCTGGGCGTGTCACGCGGCCGCATGGCCGTCGCCGCTTAGGACTTTGGTTCAGTCTTCGTTTCGAGCCCCTTCGCTTGACGACAGGGGGGGTGGCGGATGACCTACAGGCATTGACCCGCATTGCCCACCGCGTGCAAACGGGCCGGGGCGAAGATGGCCGCCATGCGGTTCAAGGCATATCTCGTCGAAGACAGCCCGGTGATCCGGGAGAACCTGGCCGGTTTTCTGGAAGACCTGGCCGAGGCACAAGTCGTGGCTTCCGCGAGCACCGAGCAGGAGGCCATCGACTGGCTGCGCCTGCACGGCTCCAAGGATGACTGGGACCTGACCATCATCGACCTGTTCCTCCAGCGCGGCAACGGGTTCGGCGTGATTCGCGCCTGCCGTCACCGGGCGCCGCACCAGAAGGTGGTCGTGCTCAGCAACTACGCCACCGCCGACATGCGCGAGCGTTCGCGCGCGCTGGGCGCCGATGCCTTCTTCGACAAATCGGCCGAACTCGACCAGCTGGTGGCCTTCTGCGAGAAGGTGCGCTCTCCCGGGTGACGCGCGCACGACTGGGGTCGTACGCCTTCTGGGGTAAAACGCCACGCTGCCGCCCGAGGCGGCGCCGAGCAACTCCCAGGAAAGCGACAGAGAGAAATGAGCAACAACAGCAGCATCGACTTCAAGGGCCGCGTGGCCATCGTGACCGGCGCGGGCGGCGGCCTCGGCCGCCAGCACGCGCTGGCGCTGGCCGCGCGCGGCGCGAAGGTAGTGGTCAACGACCTGGGCGGCGCGCGCGATGGCTCCGGCGGTTCGGTGAATGCCGCGCAGGCGGTGGTCGACGAGATCAAGGCCGCGGGCGGCGAAGCTATTGCCAACGGCGCGTCCGTCACGGACTTCGAGGCGGTGCAGGCCATGGTCCAGCAGGCGGTCGATGCCTGGGGCCGCGTCGACATCCTGGTCAACAACGCCGGCATCCTGCGCGACAAGAGCTTCGCCAAGATGGAGCTGGCCGATTTCAAGCTGGTGGTCGACGTGCACCTGATGGGCGCAGTGAACTGCACCAAGGCCGTCTGGGCGCTCATGAACGAGCAGAAGTACGGCCGCATCGTGATGACCACCTCGTCGTCGGGCCTGTACGGCAACTTCGGCCAGAGCAACTACGGCGCGGCCAAGCTCGCGCTGGTGGGCCTTATGCAGACCTTGAGCATCGAAGGCGCGAAGAACGACATCCGCGTGAACTGCCTGGCGCCCACCGCCGCCACGCGCATGACCGAGGACCTGTTCCCCAAGGAAATGCTCGAAGCCTTCCGCCCCGAGGCCGTGGTGCCCGCGATGCTGGTGCTGGCCGCGCAGGATGCGCCCAACCGCACCATCCTGTGCGCGGGCGCCGGCACCTTCGAGGCCGCGCACATCACGCTGACGCAGGGCGTCTGGCTGGGCATTGACGCCGACACGCCGGAGCAACTGGCGGCGCGCCTGTCGGAGGTCACGCAGCGCGAAGGCGAGGCCGTGCCACAGAGCGGTACCGCGCAGGGCGCGAACGAAGTCGCCAAGGGCATGGCGAACGCGAAGAGGGGCTGATCGACGCCCATGGTGTCCATGGCGCTTGACCTCGAGTGCACTCGAGCATTTCCAATGGATTTTCCGGAATCGCCGGTTCATTCAATCCAAGGAAATCAAGCCATGAACACGATCGACAACAAGGCCCTGGTCCAGCGCATCCACGACGAGCTGGACAAGGGCAACGGCCAGGCCTTCGTCGACAGCCTGGCGGACGACGCCAGCTGGAAGCTCGAAGGCACCACCCCGTGGTCGCGCACCTACCGGGGCAAGAAGGCGATCCGGGAGGAGCTGCTGAACCCGCTCTTCGCGCAATTCGCGGCGCCCTATGTGAGCAGGACCGAGCGCATCATCGCCGAGGGGGACCGCGTGGTGGTGCTGTTCAGCGGCGACGTGCCCACCAAGGCCGGCAAGCGCTACAACAACCACTATTGCTACGTCTACCGACTCGAAGGAGGCAAGGTGAAAGAGCTGACCGAGTACTTCGACACCGCACTGGTCCAGGAAGCGCTGCAGGCGCCCCCGGCCGCCGTTGCCGCCCATGCCGGCTGACGGCGGCACGCCTTTCCACATCGGCGAGCTGGCCACGCGCACCGGCCGCACGGTGCACGCCATCCGCTGGTACGAGACGCAGGGACTGGTGCCCGGCGTGGCGCGCGACGAGGGCGGCCGGCGCCTCTACGTCGAGCTGCACGTCGGATGGCTCGACCTGATGGAGCGCCTGCGCCGCACCGGCATGTCGATTGCCGAGATGCGCGAATACACCGCGCTGGCAGTGCAGGGCAAGGTCACGCTGCGCCAGCGGCGCGACATGCTCGCCGCGCACCGGGAGCGCGTGACGCAGACCATTGCCGAGTGGAAGCGGGCGCTGTCGCTGGTCGACCGCAAGATCGGCTTCTACGACGAATGGATGGCCAGCGGCCGCCGCCCGCCGCTCGTTCCCGCCGAAACGCCCGGCCTGAAGCCGCCGAAGCGCAAGGGCAGGTGAGCGGACCTACTCGGCGATGAAGCCCGGGTCCGTGCGGATCGAGCCGCGGTCGCGGTGGTTGTGCAGGCGCCCCAGCGTGTTGTCCAGCAAGCGCTTGAGCTTGTCGGCCGCGCCGCGGAAGGCCTCGTCGAGGCTGGTAGCGTGCTGCGTCACCGCCAGCGGCTGGTGGTGCGCCAGGCGTGCCTCCATCACGCAGCACTTGTCGCCGCCGCCGGTCTTGTCGTGGTTCTCGTCGCTCAAGTGCACTTCGACGCGCGTCACGTCGTCGACGAAACGGCTCAGGTGCTGCTTGATCTCGGTGTCGGCCCAACGCTCCAGCGCGTCCTTGTTCGTGATGCCGTTGCTCGTGTTGACCTGGATCTGCATGCAATATTCCTGCTGGATAGATGGATGAACGAAGGCCCACTGTGCGCCCCCCTGTGCCCCGGCGTGCGTAGGCCTGTTCCCTACCCATGCGCCGGGCAGGGTCCGCAAAGCGGGCAACAGGGGTTCAGCTCTGGATGTACGTGGTCAGCTGCTCGATGGTGGCCTCGTGGTCCGAGATGATGTCGTCCATCAGGTCCTGGATGGAGATCATGCCGATCACCTTGTCGCCGTCGACCACCGGCAGGTGGCGGAACTTGCGCTGGCTCATCAGCGTCATGCAGGCGCGCGTGCGGGTCTGCGGGGTGACGGTCATCACGTCGGGCGTCATGATGTCGCGTACCTTCACTTCCTTCGAGTTCTTGCCCTGCAAGGCGACCTTGCGGGTGTAGTCGCGTTCGGACAGGAAGCCCACCAGCTTCTCGCCGTCCATCACCATCAGCGCGCCCACCTCGAAGCGCGCCAGGGTGGACAGCGCATCGAACACGCTGGTGTCGGGGGAGGTGCGCCATGCTGCGGAATCATGGCGCTTGAGCAGTTCGGAGACGGGTTTCATCGCAGGTAACTCCATCAAAGGGTTTCGATTCGACCGACGCTCGGGCGCCGCACTCGGTCAAATCATAGGGGCGATGACTGCCCCCGCGATGCAAACCCACTAGGGGATTGCGCGTGTTTGCAACGCACGCGCAATGCGAGAGGACTTAAGGCTGGGCGGGCGCTGCGGCCAGCACGCGGCTCAACGCCACGGGATCGCCCACCACCGTCTTCACGAGGCCCTTCTCGTCGAACTGCACCTGGAACTCCGACCAGCTGTCGCGCCAGTAGCGCCACACCGGTGCGTCGAGGCTGGGGTTCTCGCTGGCAACCGGATAGCCGATGGCCATCAGCACCTGCTCGCGCGTCATGCCGGGCATCACCTTCACGGCGAGGATGGCGTTGCGCACGGCGGGCGGGAAGGCCGCCATCTTCTGCTTCGGGTCTTCGGTCACCACATAGCGCTGCGCGAACGCAGGCAACGGGATGTTGCGGCTGTAGTCGTTCTTGATGCGCTGCGGCTTGCCGGCCAGATCCAGGTTGAACCAGCGGAAGTCGTACGCGGTGATGCGCGCCGGCGTGCCCACCGCGACGATGCTCGTGCCCTGCTCGTCGTAGTTGATGTCGCTGATCGAGTCGCCGTAGGTGCGCATGTTGCAGCACAGGTAGCCGTTGATCATGGGGCCGGGGGGAGGAGAAGGCCGCTGGGCATGGGCGACGGTGACGGTCGCGGGCACGACGATGGCTGCCAGCAAGGCGGCAGCGGCAAGGCGCTTGAACATGGATTTCCCTCGAAGTTGTTGGAGTGGCTGCGCGGGGCAGCGCGCGGATTCTAGGATCGAACAGGCCCGAAGCGAAGGCAGAATGCCCGCATCCAGCTATCGAAAGCGTAGCAACAAGGTCCCGTTCAGGTTCCCGGTTCACAATGCGCACCCGGCCCCCTTTCGGTGGCCACCCATTCCCAGACAGCGCGAAAGAAAGAGCCAACCGATGGCGATCCAGTGGTTCCCCGGTCACATGTATGCGACCCAGAAGGCCATCACCGAGCGGGTGAAGGACATCGACGTGGTCATCGAACTGCTCGATGCGCGCCTGCCCGGTTCCAGCGCCAACCCGATGCTGGCCGAGCTCACGGCCGGGCGGCCCACGCTGAAGGTGCTCAACAAGCAGGACCTGGCCGACCCCGTGCGCACCGCACTCTGGCTGGCGCACTACAACGCGCTGCCTGCCACGCGCGCCATCGGGCTCGATGCGAGCCAGACCACGCCCGCGCAACAACTCGTGAAGGCCTGCCATGAGCTTTCACCGAACCGCGGCGGCATGGCCAAGCCGATGCGCGTGCTGATCTGCGGCATTCCCAACGTGGGCAAGTCCACCCTCATCAACACGCTCACCGGCGGACGCAAGGCCAAGACCGGCGACGAGGCCGGCATCACCAAGCTCGAACAGCGCATCACGCTGGCCGACGACTTCTATCTGTGGGACACGCCCGGCATGCTGTGGCCGCGCATCATCGTGCCCAAGAGCGGCTACAACCTAGCGGCCAGCGGCGCGGTGGGGCGCAACGCCTTCGACGAGGAAGAGGTGGCGCTGGAGCTGCTCAACTACCTCAAGACGCACTACGCCGCGGGCGTGGCCGCGCGCTTCAAGCTCGTGGAGCTCGACACCGAGACCATGGCCGGCATGAAGGACGAGGCGCTGCTCGACACCATCGGCCGCAAGCGCGGCGCGCTGCTGGGCAAGGGCCGCGTCAACCTTCAGAAGGCAGCGGAGATCGTGATGCACGAGTTTCGCGCGGGCAACCTGGGGCGCATCACGCTCGAAACGCCGGAAGAGTTCACGCTGTGGCTGGCCGATGGCCAGCGTGCCGATGCCGAGCGCGCGGCGAAGAAGGCCGCGCGCAAGCACAAGGGCAAGCCGAAGCCCGAGATCGCGCCCGAACAGGACGCCTGAGAGGCGCCCGACGCCCCGAGACTCGCCACTCCGGCGCGAAGAGCGCCGCTGTCGCCAATGCAACTGTTCACTACCCCGCCCGTCACGCGCGTGACGGCGCCTGTCCTGCGTGGTTCGTAGAGTGGCCTGAACCGCTTCTCACACCCGCCCCGCAAAGGACACGCCATGCTCGAAACCTTCAAGGCTCTCAACGAAACCGCATCCTTCAATCGCTGGGCCGGCATCGAGGCCACCCAGGCCGGCAACGGCGAGGCCGAGCTGCGCATGAAATGGCGCAAGGAAGACATGGGGCAGTACGCCGGCTTCCTCCACGCGGGGATGATCTCCGCACTGCTCGATACCGTGAGCGGCTACGCAGCCGCCTCGCTGGCCGGCCGTGTGATGACGTCGCACTTCTCGGTGAACTTCATGTCACCGGCCGTGGGTCAAGCCTTCGTGGCACGCGCGCGTGTGGCGAAGGCCGGGCGCAAGCAGGTGTTCGTTGCGTCCGAGCTTTATGCGCAACCCGAAGGCGGAGGCGACGATGCGCTCAAGCTCGTGGCGACGGGGAACGCCATCCTGGTTCCGGTGGAAGAGGCTGCGGCGAAGCCGGCTGCCTGAGCTTCAGCCCGAACAGCGGCCGAAGCCAGTTCACGCGGCGGATCAGACCGTCGGTCAGCGCCCAGCAGCCGAGCACCGTGAGCGCCACCAGCAGCGCGGGCTCCAGCACCGGGCCGAGCGCAAGCGGTGCCAGCGCGCTCGCGGCAGCGATGATCAGCGTCTGGTGCAGCACGTACCACGGGTACACCGACTCGTTGGCCCAGCGAAGCCAGGGCCATGGGCGGTTCAGGTGGCGGTGGGCATGGCCGAGGATGGCCGCGACGGCCAGCCACAGGTAGAGCATGCGCAGCGTGTCCATCGGCAGGCCGGACGCCGGGCCCTTCGCGCCGGCCCGCAGCGCGATGAAGGCGGCGATCACCGCGATCGCCAGCGCGAGCGACACCCGGCGCAGCCGCTCCAGTTCCCTCCACACGCCGGTGTCCACGCCCATCCAGTAGCCGTAGAGGAACATCATGAAATACAGGCTGTGCAGGTGGAAGTCGCGCACAAGGTTGTGCGTGGGTGAAAAGCGCGAGGCCAGCAGCGTGGTGAAGACGAGCAGCGGCACGGCAGGCAGCAACAGCAGTTTCCAGCCGCGCAGGCCGTTGAAGCCGCGTCGCAGCCACTGGCCGGCGGCGGAATTCCACAGCGGCAGTGTCAGCGCGACCAGCGCCGTGTAGGTGAACAGATAGGGCAGGTACCAGAGGTGGTTCCAGGTGATGCCGAACTCCGCGCCGTCGAAGGCCCGCTTCGGCCACGGTTCGGCCATCGACAGGTAGCGCAGCACGAAGGCACCGAAGCCCGGCGCGACCAGCCCGTTGGCCACCCCCTGCGCATAGGCCTGGTACGGCACGATCACCGCCATGCCGAAGGCCAGTGGCAGCATCAGCCGCAGACCCCGGCTGCTCAGCAGGCCCCAGGTGCCCTGGCCCCGGCTCAGGAAGCCGAGCGACACGCCCGAGACCAGGAAGACGAGGTCCATGCGCCAGAGGTTCAGGACGCGCATCGGCCACTGCAGCCATTCGGCCGCGTGCGGGCTCTTCAGGTGCCAGGGCCAGTCGGCCACGTAGTACATGCCCACGTGATAGAGGATGACGAACAGGAAGGCCAGCGCGCGCAGGGCGTCGATGTCGTGGCGGCGATGGGCGGACGGGTCGGCGGCGGTGTTCATCGCAAGCTCCTCGATGCAAAGAAGCCGCGATGCTCGGGCCCGTGTTCCCCGCGCGGCGCATCCGGGGGACGGATGCCCCCCGCTTTGTGACGAGCGGTGGTCTCGAGGGACGAAATTCACCGCCCCCAAAGGCCCGTTTTCGGGAGAATCCCGCCCCATGGGAGACCCACGCAGGAACCTCTACGAGCGCTACGAGCCGATCCGCCGTCCCGTGGAGGTGGCCTTCTGGATCGTGTTGATGACGCTGCAGGCCGTGTTCAGCACGATGGTCGCGATCGTCGACATGCGCGCGCGCGCTGTGCCGCGCGCCAACTGGGAGGTCGCGACCTGGGAAGGATCGAGCCACCTGGTGCTGTTGCTGCTGATCCCGGCGCTGGTTGCCGTCGAGCGCCGGCTGTCGCCGCTGGTGCGCGGGCACTGGGTGCGCTTCCTGGCCTGGCATGCGGTGGCGAGCGTGGCGTTCAGCGTGGTCCACGTGGTGGGCATGTTCGGGTTGCGCGCAGTCGTCTACGCGTTGGCCGGCGAACGCTACGAATTCGGCGGCTGGATCGACCAATGGGGCTACGAGTACCTGAAGGACGTGCGTGTGTACGCAAGCATCGTCTTCGGCATCTGGGCTTACCGGCTGTTCATGCTGCGGCTGCAGGGCGAGGCGCGGGTGCTCGATGCGCCGGAGGCTCCGGCGGAACAGGAGGGCGCCGCACCCGCCGAGCCCGAAGCCTTGTCGCCGCCCGTGCGCCCCGAGCGTTTCCTGGTGCGCAAGCTGCGCCGCGAATTCCTCATCGCCGCCACCGACATCGACTGGCTCCAGGCCGAGGGCAACTACGTCGGCCTGCACGTCAACGGCCATGACTACCTGCTGCGCGCCACGCTGACCGACTTCCTGGCGCAGCTCGACCCCGTCCGCTTCGTTCGGGTGCACCGAAGCCATGCGGTGAACCTGGGCCGCATCAAGGAAATCGAGCCGCTGGACGGCGGCGATGCCCGGCTGCACATGCACGACGGCACCACCGTGCCCTGCAGCCGCCGCCACCGGGACGCGTTGCGCGCCGGCGCGGGCTGATCCGGTGCGTGGCGGGCTCGCGGAAGTCCGTTTTGGTTCATTGCGCACCATCGAAGAGCCTTCGGGCACCATTTTTGCTTCATCGATCGACCGCTCCAGGTCATTCAGGTGCGACGCACCAATTCGAATCAAAAATCAGCAAGAAGCTTCAATGGACGCACTCAAACAGGGCGCAGATGCGCTGTTCATCCTTCTCGGCGCCATCATGGTCCTGGCCATGCACGCCGGTTTTGCCTTTCTCGAACTGGGCACCGTACGCAAGAAGAACCAGGTCAATGCGCTGGTGAAGATCCTGGTCGACTTCTCGGTGTCGACCATCGTGTATTTCCTCGTGGGTTACGGCGTGGCCTACGGCACGCACTTCTTCGTCGGTGCCACCGAGCTGGCGGAAAAGAGCGGCTACGAGCTGGTGAAGTTCTTCTTCCTGCTCACCTTCGCGGCAGCCATCCCGGCCATCATCTCGGGCGGCATTGCCGAGCGCGCCAAGTTCTGGCCGCAGCTGATCGCGACTGCGGTGATCGTCGGCTTCGTCTACCCGCTGTACGAGGGCATCGCGTGGAACAAGCACTTCGGCATCCAGGGCTGGATCGCCTCGCTCACGGGCCACGAGTTCCATGACTTCGCGGGCTCGGTGGTGGTGCACGCGGTGGGCGGCTGGCTCGCGCTGCCGGCGGTGCTGCTGCTGGGCGCGCGGCGCAACCGCTACAGGGGCGACGGCTCGCTGAGCGCGCATCCGCCATCGAACATCCCGTTCCTCGCGCTCGGTGCGTGGGTGCTGTGCGTGGGCTGGTTCGGCTTCAACGTGATGAGCGCGCAGAGCATCGACAAGATCTCGGGCCTTGTGGCCGTCAACTCGCTGATGGCGATGGTCGGCGGCACGCTGGTCGCACTGGCCATGGGCAAAAACGACCCCGGCTTCGTCTACAACGGCCCGCTCGCCGGCCTGGTGGCCGTGTGCGCCGGCTCCGACCTGATGCATCCGCTGGGCGCGCTGGTGGTGGGCGGCGTGGCGGGCGCGATCTTCGTCTACATGTTCACGCTGGTGCAGAACAAATGGAAGATCGACGACGTGCTCGGCGTGTGGCCGCTGCACGGCCTGTGCGGCACCTGGGGCGGCATCGCGGCGGGCATCTTCGGCACGCAGGCGCTGGGAGGCATCGGCGGGGTGAACGTGTGGGCGCAGCTCATCGGCACCGTCATCGGCGTGGCCTGGGCCGCGCTGGCGGGTGCGGCGGTGTATGGCGCGCTCAAGGCTTCGGTGGGGCTGCGGCTGTCGCAGGAGGAGGAGTACGACGGCGCCGACCTGTCGATCCATCACATCTCGGCCACGCCGGAGCGCGAGGTCAACTGGTAATCGCCAGCCATCGCAGCAGGATGGGCCTGCTTGGGCTATTCTCGGCGCCCCTTACAACCGCCGAGGAGTAGAACCCATGACAAGAACACCCGCCCGCTGGCTGCGCCGCGGCATCGCCGCACTGGCCGGCAGCCTGTTGATGCTTTCGTTCGCGGCGCAGGCCGGCGCCCCGCAGGTCAAGACCCAGGCGCCCGGCTTCTACCGGATGATGCTCGGCGACTTCGAGGTGACTGCGCTGTTCGACGGCACTCTCGACCTCGAACCCAAGAAGCTGCTCACCAACACCACGCAGGCGCAGGTCGGCAAGCTGCTCGATCGCGGTTTCGAGAAGGATGCCGTGCCCACCTCGGTGAACGGCTACCTCATCAACACCGGCAGCAAGCTGGTGCTGGTCGACACCGGCGCCGGCGGCCTGTTCGGCCCTACCCTCGGCAGCCTGCAGGCCAACCTCAAGGCCGCGGGCTACCAGCCCGACCAGGTCGACGACGTGCTCATCACCCACATGCACGGCGACCACGTCGGCGGCCTCGTGCAGGACGGCAAGCTGGTGTTTCCCAACGCCACCATCCACGCCGGGCAGGAAGACGCCGACTTCTGGCTGAGCAAGGCCAACCTGGAGAAGGCCCCTGCCGAGATGAAGGACTTCTTCCGGGGCGCGATGGCGTCGCTGAACCCGTACGTGGAAGCCGGCAAGTTCAAAGGCATGAAGGGCGGCACCGAGCTGCTGCCCGGCATCAGGGCCGTGCCCGCCCATGGCCACACGCCGGGCCACAACATCTACGTCGTCGAGTCCAAGGGCCAGAAGCTGGTGCTGTGGGGCGACCTGATGCACGTTGCCGCCGTGCAGTTCGCGCAGCCGCAGGTCACGATCTCGTTCGACGTCGACTCGAAGCCTGCCGCCGTGGAGCGCAAGAAGGCGTACGCCGACGCGGCCAAGGGGCGCTACCTCGTGGGCAGCGCGCACCTGCCGTTCCCGGGGCTGGGCCACGTGCGGGCCGAGGGCAAGGGCTACGTGTGGGTGCCGGTGGACTACCAGCAGGTGCGATAGCCGGCTGAATGGATGAAGCCCGAGCGGCACGGCCCGGTGTTGCTGCGCCCTCGGCGCGAATGCGCGTCCTGTAGCAAACTGGCCGACCGCTTCGCCTTAACCATTCGCCCCATGACCCAATCTCCCCCCGCCCTCGAAGTCCTCCCCCGCGACCTTTCTGCGTACCGCAAGGGCAACGTCGGCATCGACTACGTGCACCGCTTCGAGTCCGGCAAGCCCGGCCCGCACGTGCTGATCAACGCGCTGACGCATGGCAACGAGATCTGCGGCATGACGGCGGCCACGCACCTGCTCGACAACAACGTGCGCCCGAAGATCGGCACGCTTACCGTGAGTTTTGCCAACGTGGCCGCGTACGAGTCCTTCAACGAGGCGCTCCCCTTCGACAGCCGCCAGCTCGTGCACAACCTCAACCGCATCTGGTCGCCCGAGTGGCTGGACGGCAGCGAAGACAGCCCCGAGCTGAGCCGTGCGCGCATCCTGCGCCCAGTGGTCGATGCGGCCGACCACATCCTCGACATCCACTCGACCAGCCAGCCCGTCGTGCCGTTCTGGGTCTACCCGGCGTTCGAGCGCAACGCCAAGGTCGCGCTGGCCATCGGCCGTCCCTCGGTGCACCTCGTGATGCCCGACGGCCTGGGCTCGGGCACCCCGCTGATCCAGTACGGCAGCCACGGCGGGCCGGACGGCAAGGGCGTGGCGATGGTGGTCGAGTGCGGCCAGCACTTTCTGCGTTCGGCATCGGAACTGGCGACGGCCGTCACGTACGACTTCCTCGCGTACTTCGGCCTCGTCGACAAGGACCTGGCCGCGCCTGCGCCCGAGCCGCAACGGCGCTTCCAGCTGCTGCAGACGCACGTCATCAGGTCGCCGGACTTCGCCTTCGTGCGACCGTTGATCGGCTTCGAGACCTTCGCCAAGGGCGAACTGATCGCGACCAACGGCGACGAGGAAATTCGCGCGCTGTGCGACGACTGCACGATCTTCATGCCGGCGCAGCGCGTGATCGTCGGGCGCGAGGCGGTTTATCTGACCAAGCCGATCTGAGGCACTGAGGTTCAGGTCTCCAATAGCTTCGCGGCTTCACCGATTACTTCGAGGTTGCGCACCACGGCATCTTGCGTTTTCCGGTCATACCGGCACATCCTCGCGTAGTACTTGATCGCGAAACTTCGGAGGCAAACCGTTGGGCGTCAGCACGTCAACCTCCAAGCCAAGCAGGCTCTTCAATTCGAACCTGATCGCTCCAACGTTCATGAGGGTGGTTTGCGCGGTGGGTTCGACCAGCAGATCGAGGTCGCTGTCAGGCCCGTCCTCGCCGCGCGATGCAGAGCCGAACACCCACACGCCATTGACGTGGTGACTCAGTGCAATCTCGCGAACCGGCGCGATGTTGGAATGTTGCGCGGCTGCTCGTTCGATCTCAAACCGCAATGAACAACGCCGGGTCCACCATCGCCCGGTTCAGCATCACCGACCAGTGCAGATGCGGCCCCGTCACGCGACCAGTCGCTCCGACGGCGGCCAATGGTTCGCCGGTCTTCATCACGTCGCCGACCTTCACGTCGACGCGGCTCAGGTGGCAGTACATGGTCAGCAGGCCGCCGCCGTGGTCGAGCCAGACGGTGCCGCCGTTGAAGAAATAGTCTCCCGTGTCGATCACCTTGCCGGGCAGGGGCGCGAGCACCGGCGTGCCGGTGCCGGCCGCGATGTCCATGCCGCTGTGCGGATTGCGCGACTGGCCGTTGAACACGCGGCGCAGGCCGAAGGAACTGGAGCGGCGGCCGGGGACGGGCACGCGCATCTGCAGAACGGTGTCGGGGCGCATGTCGGTGAGGGTGGCCATCACGCCGGTGAGGTGGTCGCGTTCCTTGACGTAGCGCGCCTCGTCCTCGGGCGACAGGTCGACGGTGCGCGGGGCCACGGTGAGGCGCTGTTCGCGGTATTGCTTCGGGGCCACGGTGTAGGCGATCTGGCGCTCGGGCTTGCCTTCGGCGCGCACGGTGATGCTCGCCTCGCCGGGTTCGGTCGCGAGGGGGATGCCGACGATCGCAGTCCATTCGATGGTGTCGCCCACCACGAGCAGGGGGATGTCGCCCGCGAAGGCCTGCGGCCGCTTGGCCGACGGGCCCAGCGACAGGCGGCCGATGCCACCGGGCACCTGCGAGGCGCGCGGCCATACGCCGGGTGCTGCGGCTGGCTGCTTCTTTGCCGCCGACTTGGTCGCGGCGTCGGCGTGCATCGTGGCGATGAGGCCGATGGTGCCGAGCACGGCGCTGCGGCGGTTGAGGGCGGTAGGGGCGGGGAAGGAAGAGGGCGTTTGCTTCATGTGAAGAGAAGGTGGGGAATGCGTTGGATGGAGGGCGCTATCCGCTCCAGGTTCCGGGCGCGAGGCCTTCGAGCGTGTGGGGCCCGATGGCAGCGCGGATCAGCCGCAGCGTCGGCAGCCCCACGGCCGCCGTCATGCGCCGCACCTGGCGGTTGCGGCCCTCGCGGATCGCCAGTTCGATCCACGCGGTGGGAATGCTCTTGCGCTCGCGGATGGGCGGTTGCCGCTCCCACACCTCGGGCGGCGGATCGAGCAGCCGGGCACGCGCGGGGCGCGTGGGGCCGTCGTTGAGCTGCACGCCCGAGCGCAGGGCGGTGAGCGCCGCTTCGGTCGGCTCGCCTTCCACCTGCACCCAGTAGATCTTCTCCATCTTGAAGCGCGGATCGGCGATGTGTGCCTGGAGCTTGCCGTCGTCGGTGAGCAGCAGCAGGCCCTCGCTGTCGGCATCGAGCCGGCCGGCGACGTAGACGCCGGGGATGTCGATGAAGTCTTTCAGGCCGCGCCAGCGGCCCTCGGGCGTGAACTGGCTGAGGACGCCGTAAGGTTTGTTGAAGCGGATCAGGCGGGAAGAGCTCGGAAAAGTCATGAGCGCACAGGATAGCCCGGGTCTGTCCTGCAGCATTCGGGCCGCCTTGGAGATTCCAATCGGCTTATCACACAGGAGAACCCGGCATGACGATGCGAAGCCACATCCATCTCGCGTGCGTGGCGGCGGCAGGCCTTTCGATGGCCGCCTGCAGCAGCTCATCCTTGCGCGTCGGCGGCGCGCCCGAGGCGAGCGTCAAGAACTGCGTCGCTGCGGCCGCGCGCGAACTGCGTGTGCCCCCGGGCAGCATCGTGGTGGACAGCGGCACGACGCCGCGCGACGGCGTCTACACGATCAACCTGAAGGTCGGGCCGCAGGGACGGTCCGCCGTTTGCACCACCGACGAGAACAGTGCGGTGCTGGGCGTGGTCTACAAGCGGCCCGAATAGCGGCGCAGGGCTTACTTGCCCCAGCTGTCCCGCATCCCCGCCGCGCGGTTGAACACGGGCTTGCCGTCCGCGCTGGCCTTCGCGTCGAGCACGAAGTACCCATGCCGCTCGAACTGAATGCCGACACCCGCTTCGGCCTTGGCCAGCGAAGGCTCGACGAACGCCGAGCACACCTCCAGGCTCGCCTTGTTCAGTTCCTCCAGCAGTTCGCCGCTGCCCGGATGGGCCGCGGCAAACAGCCGCTCGTACAGCCGCACCTCGGCCTGCACCGCATCCGCGGCCGCCACCCAGGTGATGTTGCCCTTTACCTTGATCGCATCCGCGCCGGGCGTACCGCTCTTGGTGTCCGGAACCAGCGTGGCCTGCACTTCGACGAGCTTGCCGCTCGCATCCTTGGTGCCGCCGGTGCATTCGATGACGTGGCCGTACTTGAGCCGCACCTTGTTGCCCGGGAACAGGCGGAAGAAGCCCTTGGGTTGCACTTCTTCGTAGTCGGTGCGTTCGATCCATACCTCGCGGCCGAGCTTGAACTCGCGATGGCCCATTTCCGGGTGATGGGGGTGAACCGGCGCCGAGCAGTCGTCGAGCGTGCCGTCGCCGCCCATCAGTTCGCCCCAGTTGGTGATGACGAGCTTGACCGGGTCGAGCACGGCCATCGCGCGCGGGGCGATCGGGTCCAAGGTGTCGCGCAGCGCGGCCTCGAGGCTGGCGTAATCGATCCAGCCGCCCGACTTGGTCGTGCCGCTGCGTTCGCAGAACAGCCGCAGCGCCTCGGGCGTGTAGCCGCGGCGGCGCAGGCCGGCGATGGTGGGCATGCGCGGATCGTCCCAGCCGTCGACGTATTTCTCTTCGACCAGCTGGCGCAGCTTGCGCTTGCTGGTGAGCACGTGGGTCACGTTGAGGCGGGCGAATTCATACTGGCGCGGGTGCGGGCTGGCGACGAGGCCGCCTTCGGCGAGGCGATCGAGCAGCCAGTCGTAGAAGGGACGCTGGTCTTCGAACTCCAGCGTGCAGATGCTGTGGGTGATCTGTTCCAGCGCGTCCTCGATGGGGTGCGCGTAGGTGTACATCGGATAGATGCACCACTTGTCGCCGGTGTTGTGGTGGGTGGCCCGGCGCACGCGGTACAGCGCGGGGTCGCGCATGTTGATGTTGGTGCTGGCCATGTCGATCTTCGCGCGCAGGATGGCGGCGCCATCGGCGACCTGGCCGTCGCGCATGGCGCGAAAGCGCGCGAGGTTTTCCTCGGGCGTGCGGGTGCGGAAGGGGCTGTCGGTGCCGGGCGTGTTGAAGTCGCCGCGGTTCGCGCGCACCTCTTCGGCGGTCTGTTCGTCGACGTAGGCGAGGCCGGCGCCGATCAGGTATTCGGCCGCCTCGTACATGAAGTCGAAGTAGTTGCTCGCGAAGTACTCGTGCGGCTGCAGCGTGCCGGGGGCGCTGGGGCGGTCGGCCAGGTAGGTTTCGTAGCCGAGCCAGTTCACCGCGTCGCGGATCGAGTCGACGTATTCCTGGTCTTCTTTCTCGGGGTTGGTGTCGTCGAAGCGCAGGTGGCTCACGCCGCCGTATTCCTTGGCCAGCTCGAAGTTGAGCCAGATGCTCTTGGCATGGCCGATGTGCAGGTAGCCGTTGGGCTCGGGCGGAAAGCGCATGCGCACCCTGGCCGGGTCGGCCATGCCCTGGGCGTGGTGGGTGGCGTTGCCGGGCGATCCGCCCCATTTGCGGCCAGAATAAGCACCCTGTGCGAGATCGTTCTCGATCACGTGGCGCAGGAAATTGCTTGGTGCAGCGGTCGTTTTGGCGCCGTTTTTGTCGGTCGGGGAGGTCATTGCCTCATTCTAGAGGGCACCCCTTATAGGTTACCTTTGGCAACGTTCTTCACAATGCCCGGTGCACCCCCTTTGCATTTGCCGCGTTCAATACATCCATGGGCGGTTCAGATCCGAACGCAGCCCACCGAAACAAGGAGTCCAGGATCATGAGCCTCACACGTTCAACTTTCTTCAAATGGGCCACCGCAGGCGTGGTGGCAGCCGGTGCATTGTTTGCAGCCACTTCAGCCAGTGCCCGTAGCGACGTGAGCTGGTCGGTCGGTGTCGGCCTTCCCGGCGTGGCAGTGGGCGTGGGCGCTCCGGCCTACTACCCGGCGCCAGTCTATGCGCCGCCGGCACCCGTGTACTACGCACCCCCGGCCCCGGTCTACTACAACCCGCCGCCCGTGTACTACCGTCCGGCCCCTGTCTACTACGGCCCGCCGGCCTACTACGGCCCGCGCTACTACGGTCGAGGCTACTACCGCGGCCATGGCCACTGGCGCTAAATTGCAACGCCATTCGTGACTGAATGAAAAAGCCGGCCCCCGAAGGGCCGGCTTTTTCTTTGGGCGCGCCAGCCGATTTCACATGGCGCGAAAAAGATGGGCGTACAGGCGGCTGACCGGGATCTTCTCGGCCCTGCCGCGCAGCATCAGGTGCAGCTTGCCGGCCTCGTCGCGGTGCACCGATTCGATGGCCGAACTGCGCACCACCACCGCCCTATGCACCTGCCAGAAAGTGTCGGCGTCGAGCTGGGTCAGCAATTGCTTGAGCGGCGTGCGGATCAGATATTCGTGCGAGGCGGTCAGCACGCGCAGGTATTTGTCGGCGGCTTCGAAGTACAGCACTTCGTCGATGGGCACCATGCGCACGGTGCTGCCACCGGCGTCGCTGGCGGCGATCATGCGCAGCGGGGCGGTGGCTGCTGCTGCCGCGCCGGCTCCAGCGGCCGTCAGCACCTGGCGCCACTGGGCGAGCGTTCGTTCGAGCGCTTCGTCGGCCACGGCGGATGTGGGCGCAGGTTGCCGTGCGGACAGTGCCTGCTGCAGCCGGCCCACGGTCTTGCGCAGGCGCCCGGGCTGCACGGGCTTGAGCACGTAGTCGAGGGCCTGGGCCTCGAAGGCGCGGGTGGCGTATTCGTCGTAGGCCGTCACGAACACCAGCTGGGGCATCGGCGCCTCGTCGATGGGCCAGCTGTCGGCCAGTTCGGCGGCGGCGCCCAGGCCGTCGAGGCCGGGCATGCGGATGTCGAAGAACAGCACCTGCGGCAGCAGGCGCAGCGCCTCGCGCACGGCGCTGCGGCCGTCGCCTGCCGTGGCGACGATCTGCAGTTCGGGCCATGCGGCGGCCAGCTCGGCCTTGAGGGCCTGAGCGAGCAGGGGTTCGTCTTCGGCAATGAGGGCGGTCGGGGTCATCTGGTTGTTGTTGTGGGGTGAGGTTGTTCAGACGGGCGTGGGGAAGCTCAGCGTGGCGCAGGTGCCGCCGGCGGGCGAGGGCGAGAGGCTCATGCGGCCCTGGGCGCCGTATACCGTGGCCAGCCGCTCGCGCACCTGCTCGAGCCCGAAGCCGCTGCCTTCAGAAGGCGGTGCGGCATCGAGGCCCACGCCGGTGTCGCTCACCTCGACCACCAGCAGGCCGGCCTGCCTGCGGGCGCGCACGACGATCTCGCCGCCTTCCACCTTCGGCTCCAGTCCGTGGCGGATGCTGTTTTCCACCAGCGGCTGCAGCAGCAGCGGCGGCACCGGCGCATCGCGCAGATCCTGCGGCAGGTCGAGCCTGTAGTGCAGCCGGTCGCCCATGCGGACCGACATCAGTTCCAGGTAGTCGCCCAGCCGCTCGAACTCGGCCGACAACGGATGCGACAGCGCGCGCGAGCCGCTCAAGGTCATGCGCAGGTAGCTGTTGAGCCGGTCGAGCATGGCCACGGCGCGCGGCGGGTCGACGGTGATCAGCACGCGCAGATTGGCCAGCGTGTTGAACAGCATGTGCGGCTCGAGCTGCGTCTCGAGCAGCTTGAGCCGTGCCTCCGTGGCATTGCGCTGTGCCAGCTCGATCTGGCCTTGCATGTGCTTGCTTCTGCCGAGGCTGTAGAAGAAGAAGCACATGCCGACCGTCGCGATGATGGTGATCGTGGCGGCAGTGGCCAGCTTGTGGCCCTTGAGTTCGAGGAAGTCGAATCGGGGTGCGCCGAACCAGGCGTCACCGATGAGGTTGCCGACGAAGAAGCCGACGACCATGCCCATCGCGATCAGGAGAAAACCCGCCGGCCATCCTGGCCAGAGGGTTTCGCGGTGTCCGCTGATCAGCAGCCGGCCGAAGTCGATGAACAGCCAGCTCACGGTGCCGATCGCCAGCGAATAGACCAGGTGGCCGGCCCAGTTGCCACCGCCGGTGAGGGTCATCGCGGTGGCGATGAGGCAGCAGAAGACGGCGGTGATCAGGCCATGCCGCAGCATGCTCCTCAGGTTCTCGGGCGTGAACCTGTTGTTTGCAGCAGGCAGGCCTGGATTCACCCGCGGTCCCCGGCACCCAGTGCGCGGCGTTCGCGCTCCACGAGCCTGTCGTAGAAGCCGCCGCCGGCCACGAACCAGACCACGGCGCCATGGATCAGCAGGCCCAGGCCCCAGCCCATGAGCGGGTACATCGCCCAGTTGCGGCCATGGGCAGCCGAGAGCGCGACGAGGCCGAGGTTGACCAGCACGTAGACAAAAGCGTGGATGTACCAGCCCATCTTGGCGCCGGCGCGGCGGCGGGCGAGGCGCTCGACGTCGGAGCGGGTGGGATTCGATGCAATGTGGTTCATGACAACTCCTTGTATTGGACAGGAATGAAATCTGAGGCGGCCAGCGATGGCGGCGATGTCGCCTGCAAGGCCGCGCGCTCCCGCAGCTCCTCGGTCGTCTCGCCCGGCCCGTCGGGCTTCCAGCCCGGCGGCTTCACGAGGTAGCCGACGAAGGCGCGCACCGAGCGGGCCGAGGCCAGGTCGCGGAACAGCGCGCGCCAGTGCATGAACTCGATCTCGAAAAGGTTGTACGAGGTGACCGGGTTCACCAGCCCGTAGCGGCAGGGGATGTCGGCGCGCTCGGGAATGTAGGTGCCGAACAGGCGGTCGAACACGATCAGCACGCCGCCGTAGTTGCCGTCCAGGTATTCCAGGTTGGAGGCGTGGTGCACGCGGTGGGCCGAGGGGGTGTTCAGCACCCATTCGAGCGGCCCGAGGCGCGGGATCCAGGTCGCGTGGATCCAGAACTGGTACAGCAGGTTCAGCGTGAGCATCAGCAGGATCACCCGCGGCGGCATGCCCAGCAGCGGCGCCAGCATGAAGAACGCCAGTGTGCCGGTGAGGCGGCCGGTCCAGCCGAAGCGGTAGGCGGCCGACAGGTTCAGCTGGTTCGGCGAATGGTGGATGGCGTGGGTGCACCAGAACCAGCGCACCCGGTGCGCCGCGCGGTGGTACCAGTAGTAGCAGAACTCCTGGCCGATGAAGCAGGCGGCCCAGCCGGTCCAGTGGTCCATCGGCAGGGTGAAGAGGCGGTGGGCGTAGAACCAGTCCATCGCGCCGCTCCAGAAGGCCAGCGGCAGCAGCCAGCGCATTGGGTATTCGCGCACCAGGAAGTCGACCACCGAGATGCCGGACGCCTTCCAGTCGTAGCTGCGCCAGCCGTTGCGCCAGGACAGCACGAGCGCCTCGGCGATGGAGGCGGCGAGCACCACCGTGACGGAGATCTTGAGGATCAGCAGGAGTACGTTCATGGCGGTGCTTTCCTGGGGGGCTGCGGCTCGGGATCTTAGGCGGCGCCGACCGTGGCTGTCATGGCGTCAGTACGGATGGCCAGCTTCCACAGGCGCACCGCACGGGCCGCGAAGACACCGCTGAAGGCACCGTACAGCACCGGGATTACGAGGCCGAAGGCTGCCTGCTGGCGCAGTTCGGGGTGCATGGCCAGCGCTGCGCCCACCAGGTACTTGGTCAGGAAGATGCCCATCATGAGCATCAGCGGCACCGGGCTGCCGGCCACGTGGAAGCGGCGCGCTGCCGCGTCGTAGCGGGTGGTGGCGGGCAGCTGGCGCTGCAGCACCAGCGCCATCATCGCCACCGCCGCGGCGGCCCAGCCGAGCAGGGCGCCGAAGGAATCGCCGAAGACGGAAACCACGCCATAGACCGACAGCGCGCCCATCGCCACGGGCATCAGCGTGACGCGCGTCAGGCTCACGTTGTTGGCGAGCAGCTGCCTGGCGCCGAGCCACAGCAGCAGGAAGAACACGGCGAAGACCCACTTGGGCGTGTGAAGGATGATTTGCATCAGCATGGTTGCGCTCCGTTGAAAGTGGAAGGTCGAATCGATGCAGCGGACTGTGCCGACGCTCGCCCATTCCTGCCACGGGCGTGCGACGAAATGCATGCGGGCGGCGCGAACTGCGGCCCGAAGGCGTGAATTGCGCTTGATCGCGGATGTCGGCGGGCAGCTTTACCGTCGCTTTACGGCATAGCAAACAGCCGGACTACCATTCCGCGCTGTACTACGCTGGTCCGCACTCCTGCCCTGCATTTCCTGCACGCACCGTCCATGGAACAAGAAAAACCACCCGAGCCCCTGCCTCCCACCGTCTCGCCCACACATCCGACGGTGCGCAGGCGCCGCTGGGTCGGCGGGCTGCTGACGTTGCTGCTGCTCGTGGCACTGGGCGGGGGCGCCTGGTATCTGATCCAGCGGTCGAAGACGCCCGTTCCCGGTCCCGGTGGCGGCCCCGGTGCCGGCCGGCAGGGCGGGCCCGGTGGTCCGGGCGGCCCGGGTGGCCCGGGTGGGCGCGGCGGCGGTGGCGGGGCCTCCAGCACGGTGGGCGTCGCCACGGCCAGGCAGGCCGACATCCCCGTGCAACTCGAAGCGCTGGGCACCGTCACGCCGCTGGCCAACGTGATCGTCCAGCCGCAGGTGTCGGGCGTGCTCACGGCCGTGCTCTTCCAGGAAGGGCAGATGGTCAAGAAGGGCGACGTGCTCGCCACCATCGATCCGCAGCCGTTCCAGAACGCGCTGGCGCAGGCCTCCGGGGCGCGCCAGCGCGACGAGGCGCAGCTGGCGGCGGCGCGCGTCACGCTGCAGCGCTACCAGACTCTGCTGGGGCAGGACTCCATCGCCCGGCAGGACGTGGACACGCAGGCCGCGCTGGTCAAGCAGCTCGAAGGCACTGTGGCCATCGACCGCGCCAACGAGAACACGGCCAAGCTCAACCTTGCCTGGAGCCGCATCACCGCGCCGGCGAGCGGGCGCATCGGCCTGCGGCCGGTGGACGCGGGCAACTACATCTCGACCGGCAGTACCAACGGCGTGGCGACCATCACGCAGATCGCACCCATCGACGTCGAGTTCGCCATTCCGCAAGACCGCGTGCCCGAAGTGCAGGAGCGCCTCGCGCAGGGCGCCAAGCTCGACGCCACCGCCTTCGACCGCACGCGCACGCGCCGGCTCGCGAACGGTACCTTCGCCACCCTCGACAACCTGGTCGACACCGCGACCGGCACCGTCAAGGCCAAGGCCCGTTTCTCCAATGCCGACGATGCGCTGTTCCCGAACCAGTTCGTCAACCTGCGGCTGCTGCTGCGCACCGTGAGCAGCGCGGTGGTGGTGCCGGTCACGGCGCTGCGCCACGGCCCCAACGGCGACTATGTGTATGTGCTGAACGACGACAGCACGGTGTCGCAGCGGCCGGTGACGCGCGGTGAATCGAGCGTGGACAACGTGGCGGTCATGTCGGGCCTGAAGGCCGGCGAACAGGTCGTGACCGAAGGCGGCGACCGGCTGAAGGATGGCGCGCGGGTGCAGACCCAGGCCGAGCGCCCGGCCGGCGCGGCATCGGCGCCCGCGGGCGGCACGGCTCGTGGCGGGCGCCGCCAGGGTGGTGCCGGCGGCGGCGGCGCGGCGATGCCGAAGGGTGCCGCAT
>NZ_JBGLYN010000065.1:0-38741 GCF_047304045.1 Variovorax sp. Varisp85 | reverse complement strand
GTGGGGAGGGAGGCGGTGCGCATCAGGCGGTCGGCTTGTCGTCGCCCTTGATGTGCGGCGCAATATAGAGACCCTGCGCCACCAGGAAGACGATCGGGAACACATAGCCCCAGAGCTTGAAGTTGACCCAGGCCTCGGTCGTGAAGTACGCCGCCACGTAGCCGTTGATGAGCGCCATGAACAGGCAATAGCCGATCCACGCCACGTTGAGCCGGCCCCAGATGCGGTCGGGCAGCTCGAGCTGCGAGCCCAGCAGCATCTTGAGGAAGTTCTTCTTCAGCGCCCAGAGCGCCACCGCCAGCGCGATGGCCATCGCGCCGTACAGCACCGTCGGCTTCCACTTGATGAAGCGGTCGTCGTGCAGCACCAGCGTGAGCGTGCCGAACAGCAGGATCAGCACCAGCGTGGCCTTCTGCATCGCCTGCAGCTTGCGCTCCATGGCATAGATGATGGCCATCTGCACCACGGTGGCGGCCATGAGCACGCCGGTGGCGGTGTAGATGTCGGCGAGCTTGTAGGCGCCGAAGAACAGGAGGATGGGAAAGAAGTCGAGGAGCAGTTTCATTTTTTATGGAAGTCGAGCGACGCCGAGTTCATGCAATAGCGCAGGCCGGTTTCGGTCGGGCCGTCAGGGAACACGTGGCCCAGGTGGGCGCCGCAATTGGCGCACACGTTCTCGGTGCGCACCATGCCGTGCGATCGGTCGACGATGTTCCTGATGGCACCGGGCACCGCTTCTTCAGAGAAGCTGGGCCAGCCGCAGCCGGCATCGAACTTGGTCGATGATTCGAACAGCTTGGCGCCGCAGCACACACAGTGGTAGGTGCCGTCGTCCCAGTGCGCTTCGTACTTGCCGGCGAAGGGGCGTTCGGTGGCCGCGTGGCGCGTCACCTCGAAGGCCGCGGGCTCGGCGCCTTTTTCAGCGAGCAGGGCTTTCCATTCGGCGTCGGTCTTCTGTACGGGAGTGGTCATGATGAGCAGCTGATTTCGATCGTGGAGGCCCAGTCGGGCGGGAAGCCGGCGAGTGCGTCGGCGTCGGGATGTTCTTCAAATGGGGTCTCGAGCACAGCCAGCAAGGTTGCCACACCCGAGTGGTCTTTTTGCTGACTTGCTTCGATCGCTTGCTGCCCCAGGTGGTTGCGCAGCACGAACCTGGGGTTGGATTTGAGCATCAGATCGGCGGCTTGCGTACGTCCAGTGGTCGTATGGCGCTCCGAAAACGCTAGCAGCCACGCGTCGAAGCCCTCGCGGTCCAGGAACAGGTCGCGCACCGGCTCGACGTTGCCGTCGGCCATGTGGTTCGAGAGCCGGCGCCAGAAGATGGTGTAGTCGACCTTGCCGGCGGCCAGCAGTTTGAGCACGCCTTCGATCAGCGCGCGGTCGCCTTCGGCCGGGTTCGCGAGCCCGAGCTTGGCGCGCATGCGGCCCTCGAACTCGTTCGGGAACACGGTCTTGTACGACTCCAGTGCGGCCACCGCGACTTCCTGGTCGCCGATCAGCGGCAGCAGCGCCTGTGCGAGGCAGAACAGGTTCCAGTAAGCCACGTTGGGCTGCTGGTTGAAGGCGTAGCGCCCGCTGGTGTCGCTGTGGTTGCAGATGTGGCGCGGGTCGAAGCCATCGAGGAACTGGAACGGGCCGTAGTCGATGGTGAGCCCGAGGATGCTCATGTTGTCGGTGTTCATCACGCCGTGGCAGAAGCCCGCGGCCTGCCATCGGGCGAGCAGGGCGGCGGTGCGCTCGCTCACGGCTTCGAGGAAGGCGGCATACGCGTTGCCGCCGAAGCGCCCGGTGGTGCGGCACGCCGGGTAGTAGCGGTCGATGACGTAGTCGGCCAGCGCGCGCAACTCATCTTCGCGCTGGTTGGCCGCGAAGTGCTCGAAGTGGCCGAAGCGGATGAAGCTCGGTGCGACGCGGGTCACGACGGCCGCGCTTTCCGGCTCCTCGCGGTACACGCGGGCGTCGGACCCCGTCACGCACAGCGCGCGGGTGGTCGGGATGCCGAGGCCGTGCATGGCCTCGCTGCACAGAAACTCCCGGATGCTGGAGCGCAGCACCGCGCGGCCGTCGCCGCCGCGCGAGTAAGGCGTGCGGCCCGCGCCCTTCAGCTGCACTTCGAGCCCGCCTTCGGTCTCGCCGACCGTGATCGCACGTCCGTCGCCGAGCTGGCCTGCCCACACGCCGAACTGGTGGCCGCTGTAGACCGTCGCGAAGGGGCGGCTGCCGGCGACGGGCAGGTTGCCGGTCAGGGCAGCGAGCGTGCCGTCCGACGAATGCCAGCCGGCCGGCAGCCCGAGTTCGCGTGCTACGGCTTCGCTGCGGCCCACCCAGTACGGATCGGGCAGGGGCGTCGGCCTCAGTTCAGTGAAAAATGCCGGGCCCAAGGCGGCGAAACCGGGTTTCCAGCGCAACCCCAGGTCCGCGACCTCGGTGTCTTCAGCAAGCAAGCTCATGCCCGGATTGTCCGGCACAGCGCGTAACCCCTTGCCGAACGGGCCATCGCGGCCCGCGCGCCCTCAGGCCGCGAGTGCGGCAGGCCCATTCCAGATGCGCGTCCGGTATTGCGCTGGCGGCACGCCGAACCAGCGCTTGCAGGCGCGAAAAAAGTTGCTGCTGTCGACGAAGCCCAGCCTGTCGGCTACTTCGGTCAATGTATGTCGGTCGTCGGCAAGGTACTGCTGCGCCAGCTCGCGACGGGTGCGGTCGAGCAGCGACTGGAACGACACCGACTCCTCCTGCAACCGCCGCTGCAGCGTGCGCTCGGCCAGGCCCAGACCCGAGGCCACGTCCTGCCGGCGCGGCTCGCCGTGCTGGAGCCGGCGCGCGATCTCGGCGCACACCAGGCTGCTTGTGGTGGCCTGACCCAGCAGATCGAGTTGTTCGTCCAGCAGATGCTCCTGCATCTCGCCGAGCGTCTCGTGGTAGGTGGGCAGCGGCATTGCCATGTCGGCGCTCGACAGCAGCAGGCGGTTGGCCGCTGCATTGAAGCGCACCTCGCAGCCGAAGGCCTCCCGGTGCAGCCGGTCGCTGGTCGGCGCGGGATAGACGAACTCCATCGCCAGCGGCTGCAGTTCGCGCCGCGTGAGCCACTGGCACTGCATCAGCGTGGTCAGCAGGGCGTATTCGACGCGCTGGCGCGGAATCGGCAGGCTGCCGCCGGTGTGTTCCATTGACAGCCAGCAGCCGCGCGGCTCGGGATGCAGCGAGAAGCCGGTCGCATCCGAAATCACGGCCATGTAGCGCGCCAGCCGCGCGAGCGCCGCCCCGAGCGTGGCGCTGCACGACATCGCATGGCCCACCGTTCCCAGTTTGCTGTGCGTGGCGGCCAGGTCGCGTTGCAGGCCTAGCATGGGCTTGCCGGCGCGGGCTACCGCGAGCTGCCACATCACCGTGACCTCGTCGACCGGGATGCGCGTGTTCTGCCGGTGCAGCGAATCGGGATCGAAGCCGGCGTCGCGCAGCAGCGAGGGCACGTCCAGCCCCTCGGCCTCGAACATCGAGAGCACGCCTTCGAGCCAGGCGGCCGAGCTGGTGCGCAGCTCCGGCTGCGGGATGCCGGTCGGCCGGCGTTGCGGCCCACGCTGGCGGTGCGGCACGGAGGCTCCTGAAGTCATTCGTTTGGCTTCCTTGCGATAGGGGTGAAAACGGCGCCGGTTCCTAGAATTTTCCGCGTGCTCGGCGGCCGGAAGTATGCGGGGTCGCGCACCGGGCCAGGAATTCGAGGCCAGATTCCGCAGTGCGGGTTTGTGTCATTGTGAAAGTCGCCGAAGCTTGCGTGAATCCGATGTCCGCAAGTTCATGAAGTCATTTCTTTCAGGAGTCCGTAGATGCTGGGTTTGATGCAAGACCAACCGCTTTTGATCTCGTCGCTGATCGAGTTTGCAGAGCGCCACAACGGCGACGGCGAGATCGTCTCGCGCCGGGTCGAGGGCGACATCCACCGCACGACGTGGGGCGGTATTGCATCGCGTGCCCGGCAGGTGGCCAATGCGCTGGACGGCGAGCAGCTGCTGTTCAGCGACCGCATCGCCACGCTGGCCTGGAACGGCTACCGCCACCTGGAGCTGTACTACGGCGTGAGCGGCAGCGGCCGCGTGCTGCACACCATCAATCCGCGCCTGCACCCCGACCAGATCGCGTGGATCGCCAACCATGCCGAAGACCAGATCCTGTGCTTCGACCTGAGCTTCCTTCCGCTGGTGCAGGCGGTGCACGCCAAGTGCCCCACGATCCGGAAATGGATTGCACTCTGTGATGCCGACAAGCTGCCCGCCGACAGCGGGATTCCCAACCTCGTGAGCTACGAGGGCTGGATGGGCGCGCAGTCCAATGACTACGAATGGCCGACCTTCGACGAGAACTCCGCGTCGAGCATGTGCTACACAAGCGGCACCACGGGCAATCCGAAGGCCGCGCTCTACAGCCACCGATCGACCATGCTGCATGCCTATGCCGCGGCCCTGCCAGACGTGATGCGCCTGTCGGCGCGCGACTCGGTGCTGCCGGTGGTGCCGATGTTCCACGTCAACGCCTGGGGCATTCCGTATTCGGCCGCACTGGTGGGCTGCAAGATCGTGTTTCCCGGCCCCGCGCTGGATGGCAAGTCGGTGTACGAGCTGATCGAATCCGAAGGCGTGACCTTCGCGGCCGGCGTGCCCACCGTGTGGCAGATGATGCTGGGCCACATGCAGGCGAATGGCCTGAAGTTCTCGAAGCTCAACCGCACCGTCATCGGCGGCTCGGCCTGCCCGCCGGCCATGATCAAGGCGTTCCAGGACATCTACGACGTCGAGGTGCTGCACGCCTGGGGCATGACCGAGATGAGCCCGCTGGGCACGCTGTGCACCCTCAAGAACAAGCACCTGTCGTTGCCGGCCGACACCCAGCTGCAGATCCGCATGAAGCAGGGCCGTGCCATTTTTGGCGTCGACATGAAGATCGTCGATGGCGACGGCAACGAACTGCCGTGGGACGGCAAGGCCTATGGCGACCTGCTGGTCAAGGGCCCGTGGATCGTCAAGGAATACTTCAAGGGCGAGGGCGGCAACCCGCTCATTCCCGATGCGCGCAATCGCGGCTGGTTCCCCACCGGCGACGTCGCCACCATCGATGCCGAGGGCTACCTGCAGATCACCGACCGCAGCAAGGACGTGATCAAGTCCGGCGGCGAGTGGATCAGCTCCATCGAGATCGAGAACATCGCCGTCGCGCACCCGGCCGTGGCCATGGCCGCGTGCATCGGCGTGTTCCATCCCAAGTGGGACGAGCGGCCGATCATCGCGGTCGTGAAGAAGCCCAATGCCGAGGTCACGCGCGAGGAACTGCTGAAGTTCTATGAGGGCAAGACCGCCAAGT
Organism: Variovorax sp. Varisp85; assembly: GCF_047304045.1. Taxonomy (NCBI): domain Bacteria; kingdom Pseudomonadati; phylum Pseudomonadota; class Betaproteobacteria; order Burkholderiales; family Comamonadaceae; genus Variovorax; species Variovorax sp. Varisp85. The sequence goes on along the minus strand of NZ_JBGLYN010000065.1, from coordinate 33,389 downwards.
GGCAGATCCCGGACGACGTGGTGTTCGTCGAAGCCATCCCCATCGGCGCCACCGGCAAGATTTTGAAGACCAGGCTGCGCGAACTGCTCAAGGACTACAAGCTGCCGACCCTTTGAAGACCCGCGCGAGCCTTGCCGCGCTGTCGCGCAGGCGATAGGAATGCCGCCTCGGCGGTCAAGCTTGCGGGCAATCCCTGTGCGGCGAAAAAAAGGGCGCTTGTAGGCTGGCACTCCGCCTTACAAACTGGAGACTCTTCATGCAATTTGCTATCAAGTCAGTAGCTGCCTGTGCAATGTTGGTGAGCCTGACCGCTGCATTCGCTCAAAAGGGCGAGACCGTCAAGATCGCCTGGCTCGACCCGCTTTCCGGCCTCATGGCGGCGGTCGGCACCAACCAGCTCAAGACCACCCAGTTCCTTGCAGAAGAGTTCAACAAGAAGAACCAGTCGGGCGTGAAGTTCGAGATCATCGCGCTCGACAACAAGCTCAGCCCGCAGGAAACCACCGCCGCGCTGCGCTCGGCGCAAGACCAGGGCGCGCGCTACATCATGCAGGGCAACGGCTCCGGCCCCGCGCTCGCGATCATTGACGCCATCGAGAAGAACAACGCGCGCAATCCGGGCAAGGAGCTGCTGTACATGAACTACGCGGCCGTCGACCCCGACCTGACCAACAGCAAGTGCAGCTACTGGCACTTCCGGCTCGACGCCGACACATCCATGAAGATGGAGGCGCTCACCACCTGGATGAAGGACCAGCCCGACATCAAGAAGGTCTACATCCTCGGCCAGAACTACGCCCACGGCGTGCAGGTGTCCAAGTTCGCCAAGGAAGACCTGAAGGTCAAGCGCCCCGACATCCAGATCGTCGGCGACGACCTGCATCCGCTGGCCCAGGTGCGCGACTTCTCTCCCTACATCGCCAAGATCAAGGCCTCGGGCGCCGACACCGTCATCACCGGCAACTGGGGCTCCGACCTGTCGCTGCTCATCAAGGCCGCCAACGACTCGGGCCTGAACGTCAAGTTCCTGACCTACTACGCGCCGGGCGCCGGCACGCCTACGGCCATGGGCGCCACGTCGGACGGCAAGGTCTACACGGTCGCCTACGCCCACTACAACATGGGCGGGGAGATCCAGAGGCTGCTCGGGGGCTACAAAAAGCGCATGAACGACGACCTCACGCAGTCCTCGATCTACCACGTGTTCGCGTTGCTCGACGCGGCCTTCGCCGCCACCAAGTCGACCGACCCGGTCAAGGTGGCCGCGGCGCTGGAAGGCATGAAGATCAAGAGCTTCAACGGCGAGGTCGAGATGCGCAAGGCCGACCACCAGCTGCAGCAGGGCCTGTACATCGCGCGCTGGGAGAAGGCCAGCGCCAAGTACCCGTACGACGCGGAGAACACCGGCTACACGAATGTTCCCGTGAAGTACTACGAGTCGTACGTGGCGAGCACGCCCACCACCTGCCAGATGAAGCGCCCATGAGCGTCTTTGCGAGCGCGTTTCCTACCCGCGGGTAGCAGATGTCTACCCGTGGGTAGCAGCTTGGAGAAACGCGGTGTCGCATGCGCGATAGAAACGGGCCTTTGCGGCACCCCTCTTACGGGCATTCCCTGAGGGGAGGGGCTGCAAACGCTTGTACTCTCGTGCGGCGTTTCGAATCGGTTTGACCAGGAGATATAGATTGAATTTCGCTCTGAAAATCGCCGCCGCAGCCGTCATCGCTGCCACCGCCACCGGCGCCCTTGCCCAGAAGGGTGAAACCGTCAAGATCGCATGGCTCGACCCGCTGTCGGGCCTCATGGCCGCGGTCGGTACGAACCAGCTCAAGACCTTCCAGTTCTTCGCCGAAGAATTCAACAAGAAGAATGCGGCGGGCGTGAAGTTCGAGATCATCGGCATCGACAACAAGCTCAGTCCGCAGGAAACCACCAGCGCACTGCGCTCGGCCCTCGACCAGGGCGCGCGCTACATCGTGCAGGGTAATGGTTCCGGCCCCGCACTGGCCATCATCGACGCGCTCGAGAAGAACAACGCGCGCAATCCCGGCAAGGAAGCGCTGTACCTCAACTACGCCGCGGTCGACCCCGACCTGACCAACAGCAAGTGCAGCTACTGGCAGTACCGCTTCGACGCCGACACGTCGATGAAGATGGAAGCGCTGACCACCTACATGAAGGACCAGCCGGAGATCAAGAAGGTCTACCTGCTCAACCAGAACTACGCGCACGGCCAGCAGGTTTCCAAGTTCGCCAAGGAAGACCTGAAGCACAAGCGCCCCGACATCCAGATCGTCGGCGACGACCTGCACCCGTTGGCCCAGGTGCGCGACTTCGCGCCCTACGTCGCCAAGATCAAGGCCTCGGGCGCCGACACCGTCATCACCGGCAACTGGGGCTCCGACCTCGCCCTGTTGATCAAGTCGGCCAACGATTCGGGCCTGAACGTCAAGTTCTACACCTACTACGCCGTGACCACGGGCACCCCGACCGCCATGGGTGCCGCGTCCGACGGCAAGGTTTATCAGGTCAGCTATGCCCACTACAACATGGGCGGCGACATGCAGAAGTACGCCGAAGAGTTCAAGAAGAAGTTCAACGACGACCTCTACACCTCCGACATCTACACCGTGTTCCAGGCCCTGACCGAAGCCTTCGTGAAGACCAAGTCGACCGACCCCGTCAAGGTGGCGGCCGCGATGGAAGGGCTGAAGTTCAAGAGCTTCAACGGCGACATCGAGCTGCGCAAGACCGACCACCAGGCGCAGCAGGGCCTGTACATCGCCAAGTGGGAGAAGGCCAGCGCCAAGTATCCGTACAGCCCGGAGAACACCGGCTACACGCTGGCGCCCGTGAAGTTCTACGACGCCTACGTGGCCAGCACGCCGACCTCGTGCCAGATGAAGCGTCCCTCCTGAGTACGGGAACGCGCCAAAGCGGTCGAGGCCCGACTTCAACACTCGGGCCTTTTTCTTTTCTTACTGACACGAAAGACCGATGAACGTCGAATTCTTCGTCATCTCGCTGCTCAATGGCGTGAGCTACGGCTTGCTGTTGTTCATGCTGAGCTCCGGCCTCACGCTGATCTTCAGCATGATGGGTGTGCTCAATTTCGCGCACGCCAGCTTCTACATGCTGGGCGCCTACTTCGCCTACACGCTGTCGGGCATCGTCGGCTTCTGGCCGGCGCTCTTCATTGCGCCGCTGCTGGTGTTTGCGCTGGGTGCGGCCTTCGAGCGCTACTGCCTGCGCCGGGTCCACAAGTTCGGCCACGTGCCCGAGCTGCTGGTGACCTTCGGCCTTTCGTACCTCATCCTCGAACTGGTGCAACTGGTGTGGGGCCGCTCCACGGTGCCGTACGGCCTGCCGTCGGCGCTGCAGGGGCCGCTCTTCACGCTCTACGGCACGCAGTTTCCCAAGTCACGCTCGTTCATCATGCTCGTGGCGGTCCTGATGCTGGTGTCGGTGTGGCTGCTGCTCACGCGCACGCGCATCGGCCTGGTCATCCAGGCGGCGCTGAAGCACCCCGACATGGTCGAGGCGCTGGGCCACAACGTGCCGCGCGTGTTCATGCTGGTGTTCGGCGGCGGTGCCGCGCTGGCGGGCCTCGCGGGCGTGGTCGGCGGCAACACCTACGTCACCGAGCCGGCCATGGCGGGTTCGGTCGGCTCCATCATCTTCGTGGTGGTGGTGGTCGGCGGCATGGGGTCGCTGGCGGGAGCCTTCCTGGCCTCGCTGATCATCGGCATCGTGCAGACCTTCGCCGTGGCCATGGACCAGTCGCTCGCGACCGGCCTGCAGGCCTTTGGCGTGGTAGTGAGCGACCAGACCTTCGGCTACGAACTGCTGAAGCTCACCATCTCGCAGGTGGCGCCCATTCTTCCGTACCTGTTCCTGGTGCTGATCCTCATCTTCAGGCCCAAGGGCCTCCTCGGAACGCGGGAGGACTGACGCCATGAACACCGCAACGACAACCACACCAGCCGCTTCAGCCAAGGCGCCGACCCGGTATTACCGCTTCAAGCCGCTGAACATCGGCCGCATCCTGATCTGGTCATTCTTCGCGCTGCTGCTGATCGTGGCGCCGATGATCTTCACCAGCAGCCTGGCGCTGACCATGCTGTCGCAGATCGGCTATCTCATCATCATCTGCCTGAGCTACAACATGCTGCTGGGGCAGGGCGGCATGCTCAGCTTCGGACATGCCGTGTACGTGGGCCTGGGCTCCTTCATCGCCATCCACGCGATGAACCTGGCCGGCGCCGGCAAGCTGCCGATTCCGCTGGTGTTCATTCCGCTCGTGGGCGGCCTCGGCGGCATGTTCTTCGCCATGGTGTTCGGCTATGTGTCGACCAAGAAGTCGGGCACCACCTTCGCGATGATCACGCTCGGCCTCGGCGAACTGGTGGCCGCCATGGCGCTGATGTTCCCGAGCTTCTTCGGCGGCGAGGGCGGCATCACCACCAACCGCGTGTACGGCGCCTCGTTCTTCGGCATCAACTTCGGGCCGCAGAACCAGGTGTACTACCTGATCGCCGTGTATTGCTTCATCTGCACCGGGCTGATGTTCGCCTTCACCGGCACGCCGCTCGGGCGCATGCTGAACGCGGTGCGCGACAACCCCGAGCGCGTGGAGTTCATCGGCTACAACACGCAGCGCGTGCGCTACTACGCCTTCATCATCGCGGGCTTCTTCGCGGGCATCGGCGGCGGGCTGGCGGCCATCAACTTCGAGATCGTGAATGCGGCCGACAGCCTGAACGGGCTGCGCTCGGGCAGCTACCTGCTGTTCACCTTCCTCGGCGGTGCGACCTTCTTCTTCGGGCCGATCATCGGTGCGGCGCTGCTGGTGTTCGCGCTGGTGCTGCTGTCCGAACTCAGCAAGGCCTGGCTGCTGTACGTGGGCCTGGTGTTCCTGCTGATGGTGATGTTCGCGCCGGGCGGCGTGGCCAGCCTGATCATGATGAACGTGCGCGTGGCGCTGTTCGGCAAGATCAAGCGCTTCTACCTGCTGTACGTGGGCCTGTTCATCGGTGCGGCCATCGTGCTCGCGGGCGCGGCGGCCATTGTCGAGATGATCTATCACATGCAGCTCAACGCGGCGCTCGGACCCATCGTGCCGTTCGCGGGCCTGCAACTCGACACCTCATCGGTCGCGAGCTGGGTCGTCGCGATGGCCTTGCTGGCGGTGGGGCTGGGTGTGTTCGAGGTGTTCCGCCGGCGCTTCGCGAAGGTCTGGGGCCAGGCGCAGGAAGAAATCGAAGCCGAGATCAAGCGGCGGGAGACGGCATGACCTATTCACTCGAACTCAAGAGCCTGCGCAAGAGCTTCGGCAAGACCGACATCATCCGCGGGGTCGACCTGGCCGTGACGGCGGGCGAGCGCATCGCCATCATCGGGCCGAACGGTGCGGGCAAGTCCACGCTGTTCAACCTGATCAGCGGCCGGCTTGCACCCACCAGCGGCGAGGTGCTGCTCAACGGCCAGCGCATCGACGGCAAGCAGCCCTACGAGATCAACCGGCTCGGGCTGTCGCGCAGCTTCCAGATCACCAACATCTTTCCGAAGCTCACGGTCTTCGAGAACTTGCGCTGCGGTGTGCTGTGGAGCCTGGGCTACAAGTACACCTTCCTGCGCTTCCTCTCGAACCTCGACGATGCCAATGAGCGCACCGAGGAGCTCATCAAGCAGATCGGCCTGGAGAAGAAGCGCGACGTACACGCGGTGAACCTCACCTACGCCGAGCAGCGCGCACTGGAGATCGGCGTGACCATCGCGGGCGGCGCCAGCGTGATCCTGCTGGACGAACCCACGGCCGGCATGAGCAAGACCGAGACTTCGCATTTCATCTCGCTCATCAAGTACGTGACCGTCGGCAAGACGCTGCTGACGGTGGAGCACGACATGGGCGTGGTGTTCGGGCTGGCCGACAAGATCGCGGTGGTGGTGTATGGCGAGGTCATCGCCTTCGACACGCCCGCCGCCGTTCGCGCCAACGCGCGGGTGCAGGAGGCGTATCTCGGATCGTCGGTCGCCGACGCACAGGGAGCGGGACACTGAGATGCTGAAGCTTCAAGACATCCACGCCTACTACGGCAAGAGCCATGTGCTGCATGGCGTTTCCTTCGACGTGCATCCGGGCGAGATCGTCGCGCTGCTGGGCCGCAACGGCTCGGGCCGCTCGACCACCGCCAAGGCCATCATGGGCCTGGTGCACGCCGAGGGCGGCCTGCAGTGGAAGGGCCAGGACATCCTGCGCCGCAAGGCCTACGAGATCGCGCACTTCGGCATCGGCTACGTGCCCGAGAACCGCGACATCTTCCCCAAGCTCACGGTGCACCAGAACCTGCTGCTGGGGCAGAAGGGCTCGGGCAAAGGCAGCCGCTGGTCGTTCGACGACATGTACGGCATGTTCCCGCGCCTGAAGGAGCGCCAGCACACCGAGGCCGGCGTGCTCTCGGGCGGCGAGCAGCAGATGCTCACGCTGTGCCGCACGCTCATGGGCGACCCCGACCTGATCATCATCGACGAGCCGACCGAGGGCCTGGCGCCCAAGATCGTCGAACTGGTGGGGCAGTACCTGCGCACGCTGAAGGACAAGGGCATCTCGGTGCTGCTGATCGAGCAGAAGCTCACCATCGCGATGCAGATCTCCGATCGCGCGCTCGTCATGGGCCACGGCAGCATCGTGTTCGACGGCACGCCGGACAGCCTGCGCGCCGACGCGACCACTCGCAAGGAGTGGTTGGAGGTTTAGGCAGACCCCCAGGCTTCGCGCACTTCGTGTCGCTGCGCCAACCCCCTTGCAGGGGGCAACACCTGCGGCCCGGCAAAGCCGGTTCCGCGGTGTTTCCGGAAAGTCCCGCCCTCCTCATGGAAGGCCTTGTCTCTACAGCGACTGCGTGCCATTGTTTGGCCTCGCGAAACGCCTAGAATCCCCCGAAAAAGAACACTCGTGCTTTTTCTTCTTTTTCTTCTCACACCAAGGAACGCAGCATGACGGCTGAATACAAAGTGCTCGGCGATATCGCCGTGATCACACTGACCAACCCTCCGGTCAACGGTCTCGGCTTCTCGACGCGCATCGGCATCACCGATGGCCTGTCGAAGGCCAACGCCGACGACGCCGTCAAGGCCATCGTCATCACCGGCGCCGGCAAGGCGTTCTCGGGCGGCGCGGACATCAAGGAGTTCGGCACGCCCAAGGCGCTGCAGGAGCCCAACCTGCTGAGCGTGATCCTCGCGCTCGAGGCCTCGGCCAAGCCCATCGTCGCGGCCATCCACTCGGTGTGCATGGGCGGCGGCCTCGAACTGGCCCTAGGTTGCCACTATCGTGTGGCTGCACCGGGCACCAGCATCGCGCTGCCCGAAGTCAAGCTCGGCCTGATTCCCGGCGCCGGCGGCACGCAGCGCCTGCCGCGCGTGCTCGGCGTGGAAACCGCACTGAACATGATCGTCAGCGGCGAACCCGTGAAAAGCGAATTGCTCGCGAGCCTGCCCGGCCAGAAGCTGTTCGACAAGCTGGCCGACTCGCCCGAGTCTGTGTTCGACGAAGCCGTGGCCTTCGCCAGGAGCGTGGCCGGCAAGACCGGCGCCGACGCGCTGCCGCTGGTGCGCAACCTGCCGTGCAAGCACCCGCAGGGCGACGCCTACTTCCAGTTCGCCAAGAACATGGTCGGCGGCATGTCGAAGAACTACCCGGCGCCGCTGCAATGCGTGGACGCCGTGCAGGCCGCCACCAAGATGAAGTTCGACGCGGGCATGGCCGAAGAGCGCCGCATCTTCACCTCGCTGATGTTCACGCCCGAATCGCTGGCCTTGCGCCACCTGTTCATGGCCGAACGCGCCGCGAGCAAGATCCCCGACGTGCCCGAAGACACACCGAAGCGCGAGATCAAGGCCGTCGGCGTCATCGGCGCCGGCACCATGGGCGGCGGCATCTCGATGAACTTCCTGAACGCGGGCATTCCCGTGAAGATCCTCGAGATGAAGCAGGAGGCGCTCGACCGCGGCGTCGCCACCATCAAGAAGAACTACGAAGCCCAGGTCAAGAAGGGCAAGCTCAAGCAGGACAAGTACGAGCAGCGCATGGCGCTGCTGAGCACCACGCTGAGTTATGACGACCTGAAGGACGCCGACCTCATCATCGAGGCCGTGTTCGAGGAAATCGGCGTGAAGGAAAAGGTCTTCAAGGAACTGGACCGCGTCGCCAAGAAGGGCGCGATCCTGGCCTCGAACACCTCCACGCTCGACGTCGACAAGATCGCCTCGTTCACCGAGCGTCCACAGGACGTGGTCGGCATGCACTTCTTCAGCCCGGCCAACGTGATGAAGCTGCTCGAAGTGGTGCGTGGCAAGGCCACCGCCAAGGATGTGCTCGCCACGGTCATGGCCATCGGCAAGAAGATCAAGAAGACCTCGGTGGTCTCCGGCGTGTGCGATGGCTTCATCGGCAACCGCATGATCGAGCAGTACAGCCGCCAGGCCGGCTTCCTGCTGGACGAAGGTGCCACGCCGCAGCAGGTCGACAAGGCCGTCGAGAAGTTCGGCTTTGCCATGGGTCCGTTTCGCATGGGCGACCTGGCCGGCAACGACATCGGCTGGGCGATCCGCAAGCGCCGTGCCGTCGAACGCGCCGACATGAAGTACAGCCGCACGGCCGACAAGCTCTGCGAACTGGGCCGCTTCGGCCAGAAGACCGGGGCAGGGTGGTACGACTACCAGGCCGGCAAGCGCGACGCGATTCCGTCGGAGCTCGTCAACAAGATGATCGAAGACCACCGCAAGGAACTGGGCATCACGCCGCGCAAGATTTCCGATGAAGAGATCGTGCAGCGCCTGGTGTTCGCCCTGGTCAACGAAGGCGCGCACATCCTCGAAGACGGCATTGCCTCGAAGTCGGGCGACATCGACATGGTGTACCTCACGGGCTACGGCTTCCCGATCTGGCGCGGCGGCCCGATGCACTATGCATCGCAGGTCGGCCTCTACAACGTGGCCGAGACGATGAAGCGCTTCGCGAAGAACCCGCGCGACGACGGCGAGTTCTGGCAGCCCGCGCCGCTGATCCAGAAGCTCGTGGCCGAAGGCAAGCAGTTCAGCTGAGACTGAACAGGGTCAAGACCGCTCATGTTGAAACGCATCTTCCTCGGGCTGCTGCTGGCAATCGCCTTGCTGGTGGCTGCCGTGGCGGTCAAGACCTTGACCACGCCGTCGCAGCAGCTGGCGGTGGCGCCCGCGCCCAAGCTGAACATCGACCTGCAGGCGGCCGCCAAGCGGCTGTCCACGGCGATCACGTTCCGCACGGTGTCGAGCCTGGACGACCCGGCTGCCAACGCGGCCGAGTTCGACAAGCTGCACGCGTTCCTCGAACAGCAGTTCCCCAAGGTGCATGCCACTCTCAAGAAGGAAGTGATCGGCAACAAGGCGCTGCTCTACACCTGGACCGGCACCGACCCGAGCGCCAAGCCCATCGCGCTGATGGCGCACCAGGACATGGTGCCCATCGCGCCGGGCACCGAGAAGGCGTGGACGACCGACCCCTTCGCCGGCGAGATCAAGGACGGCTTCGTTTGGGGCCGCGGCACGCTCGACGACAAGAGCAACCTGTTCGCGCAGATGGAAGCCGTCGAGCTGCTCATCGGCGCCGGCTTCAAGCCCAGGCAGACCGTCTACCTCGTGATGGGCGACGACGAAGAAGTGAGCGGCCTGCGCGGCGCGCTGCCCATTGCCGAACTGCTCAAGTCGCGCAACGTGCGCCTGGAGTGGGTGCTCGACGAAGGTCTGCTGGTGCTCGACGGCGTGCTGCCGGGCCTGAGCAAGCCCGCAGCGCTCATCGGCCTGGCGGAGAAGGGCTACGGCACCTTCTTCCTCTCGCTCGACACGGCCCCCGGCCACTCGTCGATGCCGCCGCAGCACAGCGCGATCGGCAGCATGAGCGCGGCGCTCGCGCGGCTTGAAGCCAATCCGATGCCCGGCGGCATCCGCGGCGTGGCCGGCCAGATGTTCGGTGCGCTGGCGCCCGAAATGAGCGGTGTCAACCGCGTGATGCTGTCCAACCTGTGGCTCACCGAGCCGCTGGTGCGCGGCCAGCTCGAGAAGAGCCCGAGCAGCAACGCCATGCTGCGCACCACCACCGCACTGACCATCGTGCGCGCGGGCAACAAGGACAATGTGCTGCCCGGCCGCGCCGAGGCCGCCGTCAACTTCCGCGTGCTGCCGGGCGACACCTTGGCCGGCACCGAGGCGCACCTGCGCAAGGCGCTGGGCAACGACGACATCAAGATCAAGGCTTACCCGGGCAATTCCGAGCCGTCGCCGGTGTCGCCGACCGACAGCACCGGCTACCGCGCGATCCAGCAAGCCGTGCGCCAGAGCTTTCCCGATGCGGTGGTGGCACCCGGCCTCATGACCGCTGCCACCGACTCGCGCCACTTCAGCCTCGTGAGCGACGCCGTCTTCCGCTTCTCGCCGTTGCGCGTGAAGAGCGAAGACCTGGCCCGCTTCCACGGCAACAACGAACGCCTAGCCATCTCGAACTACGGCGAGATGATCGGCTTCTATCACCAGCTCCTGAGCAATACCAACGCTGCTCCGGCGCAATGACGACAGCTCTCTCTTTTTCCTTCCATCTGCTTCAAAGGACCTCACCATGACCAGCGCCGTCATCGTTTCCACCGCCCGCACGCCGCTCGCGAAGAGCTGGAAGGGTGCCTTCAACATGACGCACGGCGCCACGCTCGGCGGCCATGCGGTGCAGCACGCCGTGCAGCGCGCCGGCATCGACCCCGCCTCGGTGGACGACGTCATCATGGGCTGTGCCACGCCCGAAGGCGCGACCGGCTCCAACATCGCGCGCCAGATCGCGCTGCGCGCCGGCCTGCCGATCACCACCTCGGGCATGACCATCAACCGCTTCTGCTCCTCGGGCCTGCAGACCATCGCCACCGCCGCCCAGCGCATCATCGCGGGCGAGGGCGACGTGTACGTGGCCGGCGGCGTCGAGAGCATCTCGTGCGTGCAGAACGAAGCCAACAAGCACATGCTGGCCGACCCGTGGCTCGTGAAGCACAAGCCCGAGATCTACTGGAACATGCTGCAGACGGCCGAGCAGGTCGCCAAGCGCTACAACATCGGTCGCGACGCCATGGACGAATACGGCGCCGCCAGCCAGCAGAAGGCCACCGCCGCGCTGGAAGCCGGCCGCTTCAAGGACGAGATCGCCCCCATCACCGTGCTGGCCGGCGTGGCCGACCCCGTGATGGGCCTGCGCACCAAGGAAGTCACCGTCGAGAACGACGAAGGCATCCGCCCGGGCACCACCAAGGAAGGCATCAGCGGCATCCGCCCGGCCATGCCCGGCGGCCTGATCTCGGCCGGCAACGCCAGCCAGTTCTCCGACGGCGGCGGCGCCTGCGTGGTGGTCGACGAAAAGTACGCGCAGCAGAAGGGCCTGAAGCCGCTCGGCCGCTTCCTCGGCTTTGCCGTGGCTGGCTGCGAGCCCGACGAAATGGGCATCGGCCCCGTCTTCGCGATCCCGAAGGTGCTCAAGCGCCTGGGCCTCACGGTCAACGACATCGACCTGTGGGAGTTGAACGAAGCCTTCGCCGTGCAGGTGATCTATTGCCGCGACAAGCTCGGCATTCCGGCCGACCGCCTGAACGTTGACGGCGGCGCCATCGCCGTGGGCCACCCCTACGGCGTGAGCGGCCAGCGCCTGACGGGCCACGCGCTCATCGAGGGCAAGCGCCGTGGCGCCAAGAAGGTCGTGGTCACGATGTGCATCGGCGGCGGCATGGGTGCCGCGGGCGTGTTCGAAATCATCTGACTCTCCCCCAGTCTGCGGCGCACTGCGTGTCGCCTTCGCCAACCCCCTTCCGGGGGGCAACACCGGCGGCCCGGCGAAGCCGGTTCCGCGGTGTTCCTGAGAAGGGACGCCGCGGCCTCATGACATCCACCGAAATCCGACCATGAGCCTTCGTCCCACCCTCGACTTCCTGCTCTACGACTGGCTCGATGCCGAGTCGCTCAACCAGCGCGAACGCTTTGCCGACCACTCGCGCGAAACATTCGACGCGGTGCTTGACACCTGCGAGCGCATCGCGCGCGAGAAGTACGCGCCGTTCAACCGCACGGTGGACACGCAGGAGCCGCATTTCGACGGCGAGAAGGTCATCCTGCCGCAGGCCACGCACGACGCGCACAAGGCCTTCGTCGAGTCGGGAATGATGAGTGCGGCGCAGGACTACGACATCGGCGGCATGCAACTGCCCTACACGATGCAGGCGGCGGCCAACAGCTTCTTCGCGATGGCCTCGGTGAGCATCGGCTCCAACATGCTCACGAGCGGCAACGCCAACCTGCTGATGGTGCACGGCACCGAGAGGCAGAAAGAGGTGTTCGCGAAGAATGAATTTTCCGGACGCTGGGCCGGCACCATGTGCCTGTCGGAACCGCAGGCGGGTTCGTCGCTGAGCGACGTGGCGACGCGCGCCGTGCCCGACGGCGACGACTTTCAGCAAGACCCGCTGGGCCCGCGCTACCGGCTCACGGGCAACAAGATGTGGATCTCGTCGGGCGACCACGAGCTGACCGAGAACATCGTGCACATCGTGCTGGCCAAGATCCCGGACGAGAACGGCAAGCTGGTGCCCGGCACGCGCGGTATCTCGCTGTTCATCGTGCCCAAGCGCATGGTGGACACGCAGGGCGCACTCACGGGCGAGCGCAACGACGTGGCGCTCGCGGGCCTCAACCACAAGCTGGGCTGGCGCGGCACCACCAATACGCTGCTGAACTTCGGCGAGGGCAAGTACCCGGTCGGCGGCAAGGCGGGCGCGGTGGGCTACCTCGTCGGCGAGCCTGGCAAGGGCCTGCACTGCATGTTCCACATGATGAACGAGGCGCGAATCGGCGTCGGCACGGCGGCCACCATGCTGGGCATGGCGGGCTACCACGCCTCGCTCGAATACGCCAGGAGCCGGCCGCAGGGCCGCCTGGTGAAGAAGCCGGACGCTGCCGGCACCGCGGTTGCGAAAGACTCGGCCGCGCCGCAGGTGCGCATCATCGAGCACGCCGACGTGCGCCGCATGCTGCTCGCCCAGAAGGCGTACTGCGAAGGCGCGCTGGCGCTGGAGCTGTACTGCGCCCGGCTGGTCGACGAGCAGAAGACCGGCGACGCACAGGCTGCCGACGACGCCCGCCTGCTGCTTGAAGTGCTCACGCCCATCGCCAAGAGCTGGCCCAGCGAGTGGTGCCTGGAGGCCAATTCGCTGGCCATCCAGGTGCACGGCGGCTACGGCTATACGCGCGACTTTCCGGTGGAGCAGTACTGGCGCGACAACCGCCTGAACATGATCCACGAGGGCACCCACGGCATCCAGGCAGCCGACCTGCTGGGCCGCAAGGTACTGATGGAGAAGGGCCGCGGCCTGCAACTGCTGGCCGCGCGCATGACCGACACCATCGGCCGAGCGGCCAGGGTGCCGGCGCTGGCGGCGCACGCCGAGGCGCTGGGCGCCGCGTTGCAGCGTATCGGCAGCGCCACCGAGGCCGCCTGGTCCACCGGCGACCCGGCCGAAGCGCTGGCCAACGCCGTGCCTTACATGCAGGCCTTTGGCCACACGGTGCTGGCCTGGATCTGGCTCGACGTGGCCCTGAAGGCCCTGCAGATCGACGCGGAAAAGGCGAGGGCGGTAACAGCTGGCAAGATCGGCGCCACGGACTACTTCTTTCACTACGAGCTGCCGAAAATCGGCGCATGGCTCAACGTGGTCGAAACCCGCGACCCGACCTGTACCGCTTTGCCCGAGGACGCCTTTTGATGGCCACTACCAATTCGCCGAACGCCAACCCCAGCAACAACACCCCCTCCGTCAAGCCTCCCAAGCCGCACGCGCGGCTCGAGAAGTGGATCTGGATCCTGATCTACGGCGGCCTGTTCGTCGTGATCCTGGGCATCGCCACCGGCCGCACCGACGCCGCGCTGGGCTGGTCCATCGCCGTGCCCGGCGGCGTCGTGGCGCTGATCGGCTTCGCGCTGATCTACGTGCGCTCGCGCCTGCCCAACGACAACCCCACCAGCAAGTAACGAGGCCCACCATGCTCAAGCACATCGTGATGTGGAAGTTCAAGGAGCACGCCGAGGGCACCGACAAGGCGACCAACCTGTTGAAAGCCAAGGCCTTGCTCGACGCCTGCGCCAAGCTGTCGCCCGGCACGCTGCGCTTCGAGGTGGCCATTGCCCAGCCCGGGCTCGAAGCCACCTACGACCTGATCCTGTATTCGGAGTTCACCGACGAGGCCGCACTCGCGGCCTATGCGGATCACCCGCAGCACGTGGCGTTGAAGCCCTTCATCGGCGCGGTCCGCGAGGCCCGCCAATGCATGGACTACATGGCATGACTCACCCCCAGGCTGCGCGCACTTCGTGTCGCTTCGCCAACCCCCTTGCAGGGGACAACGCCTGCGGCCCGGCGAAGCCGGTTCCGCGGCATTTCCCGACCTGAACAATTCAGCCCCTGATTGGAGACATCTCTCATGACCGCACGCACCGTCCAGCAACTCTTCGACCTCACCGGCAAGACCGCCCTCATCACCGGTGGTTCGCGCGGCCTGGGCCTGCAGATGGCCCATGCGCTGGGCGAAGCCGGCGCGAAGATCATGCTGAGCTCGCGCAAGGCCGACGACCTGGAGCAGGCCGCCGCTGAGCTGCAGGCCGCAGGCATCGACGCGCGCTGGATTGCCGCAGACTGCTCGAAGGAAGAAGACACCCGCCGCCTGGCCGACGAGACGCTGCAGCGTATGGGCGCGGTCGACATCCTCATCAACAATGCGGGCGCCAGCTGGGGCGCGCCAGCCGAGAGCCACCCGGTCGAGGCCTGGGACAAGGTGATGAACCTCAACGTGCGCGGCTACTTCATCCTGTCGCAGCAGATCGCCAACGGCTACATGATCCCGAAGAAGACCGGCCGCATCATCAACATTGCCTCGATCGCCGGGTTGAACGGCAACCCTCCCGAGATGCAGACGCTGGCCTACAACACCTCGAAGACCGCGGTGATCGGCTTCACGCGCACGCTGGCTGCCGAATGGGGCAGGTACAACATCACCGTGAACGCGATCTGCCCGGGCTTCTTCATGACGAAGATGGCCGCCGGCCTCATCAAGTCGCTGGGCGAAGAGAAGATGGCCGCGCAGGCGCCGCTCGGCCGCCTGGGCGACGACGAAGACCTGAAGGGCCTGACGCTGCTTTACGCGAGCGATGCCGGCAAGCACATCACCGGCCAATGGCTGGCGGTCGACGGCGGCGTGAGCGTCGTGCTGGGTGCTGCCTGACATGTCTTCTTCTTCCGATTCCAGCGACATCAACATCCGCTCGTACACGAGCCAGATCCCGTTCGCGCGCCACCTGGGCTTTTCTCTGACGAAGTTCGAGGGCGGCGAGTCCGAGATCTGCTACACCGCCAAGCCCGAGCATCTGAACACCTTCGACGTGACGCACGGCGGCGCCTGCATGACGCTGCTCGACATCACCATGGCGGCGGCAGCGCGCAGCGTGGCGCCCGAGACCGGCGTGGTCACCATCGAGATGAAGACCAGCTTTATGCAGCCTTCGGTCGGTCCGCTGCATGCGCGCGGCACGCTCATTCACCGGACGGCGACGCTGGCTTTCACGGAGGCCAAAATCTACGACGAACAGGAGCGCGTTTGCGCCCACGCCACCGGCACCTTCAAGTACGTGAAGCGCCGGCTGCCGACCGGCCCGTCGAGCGTCAACGAGATGCGACCGCCATCGACCGACTGACACGACCATATTCCCGGAGATTTCTTTCATGCCTACCAACAAACAGATCCACCTCGACAACCGCCCCGACGGCGAAGCCGTGGCGGGCAACTTCAAGCTCGTGACAGCCGAGACCCCCGCGCTCGCGGACAACCAGGTGCTCGTGCGGCACCACTACATGAGCCTCGACCCGTACATGCGCGGGCGCATGAACGACTCGAAGAGCTACGCGCAGCCGCAGCCGCTGGGCCAGACCATGCAGGGCGGCACCGCCGGCGAAGTGGTCGAGAGCAAGCACCCCAGGTATGCCGTGGGCGACAAGGTGGTCGGCTTCGGCGGCTGGCAGGAATACAGCGTGGTCGATGCCTCGCAGCCCGGCGCGCTGAAGAAGGTCGACACCACGCACGTGCCGCTGTCGCACTACCTCGGCGCGGTCGGCATGCCCGGCGTTACCGCCTGGTACGGCCTGGTGAAGATCATTGCGCCCAAGGCCGGTGAAACGGTGGTCATCACCGCCGCCAGCGGCGCGGTCGGCAGCGCCTTCGGTGCGCTGGCCAAGGCGCGCGGCTGCCGCGTGGTCGGCATTGCCGGCGGCCCCGACAAGTGCAAGTACGTGACCGACGAACTCGGCTTCGACGCCTGCATCGACTACCGTGTGCACCCCGACGTGAAGACCATGAGCGCCGCGCTCAAGGAAGCCTGCCCCAACGGCATCGACGGCTACTTCGAGAACGTCGGCGGCTACATCTTCGACGCCGTGCTGCTGCGCGCCAACGCCTTCGCCCGCGTGGCGCTGTGCGGAATGATCGCGGGCTACGACGGCCAGCCGCTGCCGCTCGCAAACCCAGCGCTGATCCTCATCAACCGCATGAAGATCGAAGGCTTCATCGTCAGCGAGCACATGGAAGTGTGGCCCGAGGCGCTGACGGAGCTGGGCACGCTGGTGGGCACCGGCAAGCTCAAGCCGCGCGAGTCGATCGCGCAGGGCATCGAAGCCGCGCCTGAAGCCTTCCTGGGCCTGCTTAAGGGCCGGAACTTCGGCAAGCAACTGGTCAAGCTGATCTGATTGCCCCCGATGAACTGAACGCGCGGCAAAGGAGGCCGGTCATGCGCGCCGCGCCGGGCCGCCCCAAGCAAGCGCGCACCGCAGTGCGAAGCACGGAGGTATTCGAATGAATTCGACGCACGAGGTGTTCAACCAGCCCACGCCGCTGGTGGACTACAACCTCTTCGACACCAACCGGCCCCTGCGCGACGCGCTGAAGTTCAACGCGCCCGCGCTGCAGACCACGCAGCTGCAGGAACTGGGCGCCACTCTCGGCACGGCCGGCATGCAGGCGCATGCGCGGCTCGCCAACATCCACATGCCGGAGCTGCACACGCACGACCGCTTCGGACGGCGTATCGACGAGGTGGAGTTCCACCCGAGCTACCACGCACTGATGACCGCCGCGGTGGGTGCAGGGCTGCACGGCACGCCGTGGACCGGCACCTCGGCCTCGCCGCACGTGCTGCGCGCGGCGGGCTTCATGCTCTTCACCGAGCTGGAGCCGTCGATTCTTTGCCCCGTCTCCATGACCTATGCGGCCACGCCCGCGCTGCGCAGCAACGCAGGCGTGTACGCCGACTGGGGACCGAAGCTCGGCAGCCTCTGGTACGACCTGGCGTTGAAGGTCTTCAAGGACAAGCCCGGCGTGACCATGGGCATGGGCATGACCGAGAAGCAGGGCGGCTCCGACGTGCGGGCCAACACCACCCGGGCCGTGCGCGACGGCAGCGATGCCTGGGGTGAGCGCTATGCGATCACCGGACACAAGTGGTTCTTCTCGGCGCCGATGTGCGACGCCTTCCTGGTGCTGGCGCAGGCGCCGTCCGGGCTCAGCTGCTTCTTCCTGCCGCGCGTGTTGCCCGACGGCACGCGCAACGGCATCCAGATCCAGCGCCTGAAGGACAAGCTTGGCAACAAGGCCAATGCGAGTTCCGAAGTCGAGTTCCAGGGCGCAAGCGCATGGCTCGTGGGCGAGGAGGGCCGCGGCATTCCGCAGATCCTCGAGATGGGCACGATGACGCGGCTCGACTGCGCGCTGGGCACCAGCGGCCTCATGCGCCAGTCGCTGGGCATCGCGCTCAACCACGCGGCGCAGCGCAACGCCTTCGGCAAGCCGCTGATCGAGCAACCCTTGATGAAGAACGTGCTGGCCGACCTCGCACTCGAAAGCGAAGCCGCCACCGCGCTTGCCATCCGCCTTGCCAGGGCCTTCGACCAACAGGCCGACGAGCATGAGCGCCTGATGGCCCGCCTGCTCACGCCTGTCGCCAAGTTCTGGATCTGCAAGCGCGGCAGCCATTTCGCGCAGGAAGCCATGGAGTGCCTCGGCGGCAACGGCTACGTGGAAGAGGGCGGCGAAGGCATCATGGCCCGCATCTACCGCGAGATGCCGCTCAACTCCATCTGGGAAGGCGCTGGCAACATCATGGCGCTCGACCTGCTGCGTGGCCTGCGCAAGGGCGACGCGGTCGCCGCGTTGGCGAAAGAGCTGGCACTCGCGCGCGGCCAGCACGCCGCGCTCGACAGGCTCGCCGAGGCGCTGCCGGCACGCATCGAGGCCATGGCCTCCGAAGCCGAGGCCCGCCGCCTCGCGCAGGACGTGGCGCTGGCCGTGCAGGGCGCGCTGCTCGCGCAGACCGCGCCCCCCGCCGTCGTCGGCGCCTTCTGTGCCTCGCGCCTTGGCGGAGACTGGGGCAACGTCTTCGGTACGCTGGCCGCGGGCACCGATTTCGATTCGATCATCCAGCGCGCGCAACCTCGCTGAACACACAACGACAGCCCCACAGGAAACACCATGGCCGACCTGATCCTCCACCACTACCTGACCTCGCCGTTCTCGGAGAAGGTGCGCATGATCCTCGGCGCCAAGAAGCTGCCGTGGAAATCGGTCTTCATCCCGCCGATCATGCCCAAGCCCGATGTGGAGGTGCTCACCGGCGGCTACCGCAAGACGCCGTTCCTGCAGATCGGCGCCGACATGTATTGCGACAGCGCGCTCATCGCCGACGTGCTGGAGCATCTGCAACCCGAACCCACGCTGTACCCGGAGCCCGAAAAAGGCATGTCGCGCATCCTCGCGCAGTGGGCCGACACCACGCTGTTCTGGTCCGCCATGGCCTGGAGCCTGCAGCCCAAGGGCGCCGCCGAGGTGTTCGCCAAGGCCCCGCCCGAAGCCGCGAAGGCCTTCGGCGAAGACCGCGGCAAGATGAGCGCAGGCAACATGACCCGCCTGCGCCCGGCCGATGCCGCCAGCGCCTACAAGTCGTACCTGCGCCGCCTGTCGGACATGCTCGACGAGAAGCCCTACCTGCTGGGCGAGGTGTCAAGCATCGCTGACTTCTCGGCCTATCACCCGCTCTGGTACACGCGCCGCATCGAGTCGGTGCGCACCATCCTCGACTTGACGCCTGCGGTGATCGACTGGATGGACCGCATGGCCGCCATCGGCCACGGCGTGCCCGAGAAGTTCACCAGCGACGAGGCCATTGCCGTCGCCAAGGCGGCGACGCCGCACACGCTGCTGACCGACAGCACTTTCCAGGACGACCATGGCATTCCGCTAGGCAGCGCCGTCACCGTCCGCGCCGAGAGCTTCGGGTTGGAAGAAACACCGGGCACGCTGGTGGCGGCCACGCGCACGCACTACACGCTGGAGCGCAGCAACGAGCGAGTGGGCACGGTGCACGTGCACTTTCCGCGCATCGGGTATGTGCTGAAGAAGGCTGATGCCTAGAGGCGTTCGCTGTGGCTGGCGACGCCATGCCTAACGCTTGAATCCCGGGATCGGGACAGGAGAGCAGTCGGGCAGCTTCAGCGCCTCGTAGTCGGGGTGAAACTGGACTACGACAAAGTCGTTGCCTGCTTCCCTCGACATCCTGTTGTCTTCATAAATATTCGAAGTGGTTTCCAGCTTGATCTCGTTCAGCTGGAACTGCCTGTATGCCTGGGTCACCTTTCGGGCTCGTTGTTCTGCCAGTCGGGCCGCTTCACCGGGCGTCCTGCCCGGAGTCTTGACGGTGGCACCTCCATCGATAGAAACCTCGAGGTATCTGGTGAAGGTCGAGTTCGCTCGGTCAACGAAATTCGCCAGCTTCGCGATCTGAGCCGGCTCAAGGTCGGCGGAGCCCTCGGCGAAAGTAAGCCTTGTCACCGTGACGGGCTTGCAGGCCATGGCGCTTGAGCTCGTCAGCACGGCGGCGACGAGCAAAGGCCTGAAGATGTATTTCATATGGATGCCTTCGCCACAACACCAAGAATGTAGCCGGCGATGCTGTCGGAATGACGCGGGACCTGGGGTCTTCAGCGTGATCCCTCGCGTTTTTCGTGCCGTACCAGGTATCGAATGAGCTGAAGGTGTCGTTGAAGTGCGTGACTTCGTGAATCAACGTCAGGAGCTTCGAATCTCCGTCACGGATGATGCTCGTGCCGTAGATGAGCATGTTCTCCGGGAAGTCGCAGAAGTCAAGCCCGATGGCAATGGTATGAGTCGCGATGTCCGGCTTGCAGACCGCGGCGATCGTTCCGACCGTGTCGCTCAGGAAAACGCAGCCGAGGTTCCTCTGATTTGCCTCCGAGTACCGTATGAAGTTCTGGCACCCCAGCCCTTCGAGCACGCGCTTGCAAGCGATCAGCCCCTTCTGAAGGTGCTCGCGCATGGATTGATCGGCCACACCGAACCATTCCTCGACTCGCGTTTGCGCCGCCTTGTCCCACCGATCAAGTTCTGGAAGGCGCTTCTTCTCGATGAACTCGATGGACTGGTCGCGCAGCCTGAGTGCCATTTGGCAGAACTCCTTGTTGGTCATGGCGGGGCAGATCTTTTCGGCCGGCTCTGCCTCCGGCGCATGGGTCACGCCCGCGTCGACTGCCTTCTTGAATGCGGCCAATTCCTCCTTGGTTGGGGTCGGCACGACCATTGCAGCTTCGGAGCCAACGGCATGCCATGCCCCGTCGTCA
This sequence comes from Variovorax sp. Varisp85, assembly GCF_047304045.1. Taxonomy (NCBI): domain Bacteria; kingdom Pseudomonadati; phylum Pseudomonadota; class Betaproteobacteria; order Burkholderiales; family Comamonadaceae; genus Variovorax; species Variovorax sp. Varisp85. Next base: position 12,600 of record NZ_JBGLYN010000065.1, on the reverse strand, counting down.
TATGTCGCCGTTTGTTGCCGCATGGAAAGTATGGGCTGCGGCACGGGGCAGTGGCAGACCACCACATCGCCTTCCAGCGCTGCCTCCGACATGAATTTGGGACGTCGCGGCCCTCCGGCTTTCATGATGATGCCCACGCTGTTGCAGCCCTCGCAGTAGGCCCTGCCGCCGATCAGGGCGACCCGATGTCCATGCAGATCGAGCATTGGTCCTTCATAAGGCAGAACCATGCCGCCGGGTGCCGGCGGATCGCCGACCACCAAAATCTTTCGCTCCATTCGCTACGCTCCCTGTTTGTGGATGGCGCAGCGTTGTACGCGGGCGTGGCTATTGCCACTGTTGTCTATCGTCAACTGGCTGGTTCTATGTCACGCAGGAGCGAGTTTTCGGTTTGGACCCGCCACAAACCGCTCGCGGCGCGCGTCACACGAACGACAGCCAACCACTGTGCAAAGCGTTCCAATAGCCGATGCAGAGTCAACCAAAGGAAAGCACCCAATGATTCAGGACTTCAAGGGCAAGACCGCCGTTCTCACCGGCGCGGGTTCGGGCTTCGGCCTGGAGTGCGCGCGCATCGGCGCCGCCCGCGGCATGAACCTCGTGCTGGTCGACGTGCAGCAGGATGCGCTCGACAAGGCCCAGGCAGAAATGGAAGCCGCTGGCGCGCAGGTGCTGGCGCGCAAGGTCGACGTGTCGAACGCGGCACAGATGGAAGCGCTGGCCGCGGCCGTGAAGGAACGCTTCGGCGCGCCGCACTTCGTGTTCAACAACGCGGGCGTGGGCGCTGGCGGCCTGGTGTGGGAGAACACCGTGGCCGACTGGGAATGGGTGCTGGGCGTGGACCTGTGGGGCGTGATCCACGGCGTGCGCCTGTTCACGCCGATGATGCTCGAAGCGGCGGCCAAAGACCCGAGCTATCGCGGCCACATCACCAACACCGCGAGCATGGCCGGCCTGCTGACGCCGCCCAACATGGGCATCTACAACGCGGCCAAGGCCGCGGTCGTGAGCCTCACGGAGACGATGTACCAGGACTTGAACCTCGTTACCGACCAGATCGGGGCGAGTCTGCTGTGCCCGTACTTCGTGCCCACCGGCATTACCAGCAGCGAGCGCAACCGGCCCAATGCACCGAAGGACAGCGAACTCACCAAGAGCCAGCTCATCGGCCAGGCCATGAGCAACAAGGCGGTGAGCAGCGGCAAGATCACGGCGGCCGAAGTGGCGGCCAAGGTGTTCGACGCCATCAGCGCCAACCAGTTCTACGTGTTCAGCCATCCGAAGGCGCTGGGCAACGTGAAAAGCCGCATGGAGAACATCGTCTCCATCACGAATCCGGCCGACCCGTTCCTGGAACGCCCGGAGATCGGGCAGAAGCTGCGTGATCAGCTTCGCTCGGCCTGACCTCGAGCTTCTTTTTCAAGAAGCCTGCAACTCACCGCGCTTCGACGCGGACGAGCCGGGTTTTGACATATGTCAAATATTGCTCAGGCACTCGAGCTTTCTGCCTGCACCGGCTCTTCATGCGCCATGTTTGCGAACTACTCCCTTAGCCAGGGCGCATATTTTTCATAGCCTCTCCCGGTAACTTTCTTGGTGAAGTTCAGGGGCAGTTGCAAGCGGATCCGAAGGGTCTTGACCCAAGGTCAACCTGAGCCGATCCGCCGCGACATCTTGCAAGAGGAGGCAATTCATGCGCACCCCGTTCCTGTCCGACATCAGCCCGGACGAACCTTTGGCGACCCAGCTCAGGCCGGCATACATGGCCTGGTTGTCGGTGCTCCTGTGCATCCTGGCGGCCGTTGCCTTCGTGGTCGGGGCCATTCGGGTTCCCAACATCGTTGCGGCATCGATGCTCATGACCGCGGCCATCGTGTCGCTGGGAGCCGGCCTGATTCTTGGGTTGAGCATGTGGGTCTTTCCGGACCTCCCGCGCTAAATGGCTTTGCAAGAACCCACAGCACCCGTGGCGAGCAAGTCCGCAGCGTCGATCCTTCGCATTCGGGACTGGCGCATGACGCTGGTGGCCGCCCTGATCGGCCTGCTGATCGTGATGGCCATGCTCATGAAGTGGGTCGTCGAATTCCAGGTCGAGGCCGCGCGGGAGCGGCGCTTGAGCGAATCCGTTGCCCGCGAGGCGGCAGCGCGCTGTCACGAAAAGGCACCGCCCCAGGCGGTCAGCGCGTGCCTGAAGGAACTGGCGGCCGGGGCAGCTCCAGTCAGCCGCTGACGGTCAATCGGCACTGCGCCACTGACCGGTACTCGGGCACACGGCGGCCCGCTCGCCGTTCAGCCGGACCTGCTCTTCCTCCAGTTGTGACGAGGTCGAGGGGTCGACGTCGAAAGTGATCTGAAGAGCGTGCGCGACATGGGTGTCTTCGATCGGAAGCTCCCAGGTCAGGAACATTTGCGTGCAATCCTGGCCGGACGCGAAGTCGGCCACGTCGAAGCCGCTGCTGCCGCGTCGAATGACACCATGAGGCTGGCCGGTATCGAATATCACGGCAGTACCCCGGACGAGGGGGATTCGATGACCTGCCAAGGGGAAGTGCAAGTCCAGCCCCTTGTCCTCGCTCACGAAAAGATTGCAGAAGGCCGCGCCGCCGTATTGCGCACCGTCATGGTGGTACCTCGCGCCGCGGCAAGCCATGAGGGCGACGTCGCTCGAGGCAAGCACCTCGGGCAGCCCGAGCGTGCGCGTCCAGTCGGATACCGCCTGCACGCAGAGCCGGTAGTCCGGCCAGCGTGCACGCGCCCGGGCCAAGGGCAGCGCATCGACGTCGCCGGGTTCCAGCGACAGCTGCGAAGAAATCTCTCTTTCCCAATCCCCAAGCAGGCGTGCAGGGGGCGCGGGCACGTCGAGCGTTTTCGCCAGCACGATATCGCTCACGCTTCGGCTGCGGATGGCGTCACCGCTGCAGAAATGGGAAACGAGGAGGTCTCTCTTGCTCACGACGAACTGGGCACGGCTTGCATCAAGAGCGACAGCGCCTTTCGCAGGCTCGTGGCCGATGCCCGCTCTCCCTTGTCATGGCCCAGACGCACCACCACCAGGTCGTGCGAAGGAACGATCAGCACCGTCTGCCCACCCGCGCCCAGCATGTAGTACGCCGTGGTCGGCACCGGCCACGTGCTCGTGCCGTTCAACCAGAAGAACCCGCCGTAGATCGGGCGCTTGTCGGCCGCCCAGGCCGGTGCAAGGGTGCTCACGAACTTGACGAAACCTTCGGGCAGGATGCGCTCGCCATTCCAGACGCCGTCCTGCAGATACAGGTTGGCCAGGCGCGCCCAATCGCGTGCCGACATGAAGTCATAGCCCTGCGCGAGGAAGTTGCCATACGGATCGGTCTCCAGGGTCATCGTGCGGATGCCGATCTTGTCGAACAGGTTTCTTTGCGGGAACGACAGGTACTCCTCGCCGCGCTTCTCGACGGCAAGGCGGATCAGGTAGTTCGCCAGCACCGGGTCGGTATTGCGATAGCGCCCGACGGTGTTGGGCGGCCACTGCTGCGGGCGGGTGGCCGCGTAGTTGAACGAGTTGATGCGGCCGGTGTAGAGGTAGGTGTGGTCGGGGTAGGTGCCGTTGGGGTCGAAGTCCGGGTCATCGGGCGCCTTGATGCGCAGCCCGCTCGACATGTGCAGGATGTCCGAGATCCGGATCTCCTGGCGCTTGTCGCCGGTGGCCTGCCACTCGGGAATCGGCGCGCGCTGGTCGAGCCGGTATTCGCCCTGCTTCATCAGCACGCCCAGCATCGTCGCGGTCACGCTCTTGCCCATCGACCACGATTCGAGCGGCGTGGTCGCCGTGATGCCGCTCCTGTAGCGCTCGCCGACGATGCGTCCCTTGTGCGTGACGACGACGGCTGCGGTGTAGGCCTCCGGCAGCTCGAAGGCCGCGTCGACTGCCTGGCCCACCTTTGCTGTGTCGATGCCGGGCGCGGGACCGGCGGGCGTCACGTCGCCCATGGGCCACGGCTGGGTCGAGGGATCGGGCAGGGCGCTCTTGACGGCCACCGGCGTGAAGAACACGCCGTCGTTGCCGGCTGGCAGCGTGATGCAGCCCTGCGAACCGTAGTAGCGCGCCACCAGCGTCGGCCCATTGGGCATGGCGATGCGGACTTCCTTCTTGTCGCGGTCGACCACCGGCCTGCCGACCTTCTTGCGCTGGTCGTAGGGCCCTGTGAAGTAGCCCACGCTCTCGACGGCGAAATCGGGATCGAGGCCGGTGACGAATGCGGCGGAGCACATCGTCTTGGCGTAGCCCGAGGTGTTGTGCTCCAGCGGGTCGCCGGGTGGCGGCACGTAGGGCGTGTCGAGTTCGAAGGTTCTCGCGCGAGCGATGAGGGCCTCGCGTGCCGGCAGCTCGGGAACGCCGGTGACCGGTGTCGTTCCTCCAGAACCCGTACCCAGGCCTATGCCGATGCCTGCGCCTCCGCCTCCCCCGCCGCCTCCTCCGCATGAAGCCAAAGCCATTACAAGAAGCGCGCCTGTCGCGATGGCAAGAGGGATGCGGGCAAACCTCGTCATGACTTCTCCTCACTTTGTTGTTGGAACGCGAGTCTCCGCGAGAACTGCGACAGCCTGCAAGTTCTGCGTCCAGCTTGTCCTCAGCCTCGCGATTGCGGCTCCGGTGCGGCCTGCGACGCAATCCATTCCCACACCGCCCGCACGGCCGGCTCGCTCTCGCTGCCGCGCGCGACCGCCAGAAAGTAGCTGCCGGTGTCGAGCGCAGGCCCGAAGGGCTGCACCAGCGCACCGCTGCGCAGCTCTTCGGCCGACAGCGTGAGGCTCAGCAGCGCAACGCCATGTCCTGCAAGCGCGGCCAGCGTCGCGTGCGTCTCGTCGGAGAACGACAGGCCCGAAGCCTTCATCGCGCGCCCCCTCGGCGGCGTGATGCCGGCTTCGCGAAACCAGCGCGTCCACACGGCAGGTGCGAGCGCCTGCGGCTGCCAGTCGCAGTGGATCAGCCGGTGCTTCGGCAGGTCTGAGGCGCGTTTCAGGCCCAGCATCGGGCTGCACAAAGGCGCATAGCGCTCGGGCATCAGCTCGCGCGACACCAGCCCCGGCCAGTTGCCGTGGCCCGAGCGAACAGCGATGTCGGCGTCGCCGCGCGCCAGGTCGACCAAGGTGTCGCTCGCATGCAGCCGCAGCTCGACTCCCGGGCAGGCCCTGCGGAACGCCTCCATGCGCGGCAGCACCCAGCGCGCGGCGAATGCGGTGTTGGTGGTGAGGGTGATGGCCTGCGACGCGGCGGGGCGGCGCAGCTTGTCGACGCCGGCTTCGAGCATGTCGAAGCCCATGCGCAGGTCGGCGAACAGCCGCTGGCCCGCTGGCGTCAGCGCGAGCTGCCGCGTGAGCCGGCGGAACAGCGGCTGGCCCAGCGTGTCTTCGAGCGCACGCACCTGGTGGCTGATGGCCGACGGCGTAACCGACAGTTCGAGCGCCGCGCGCTGAAAGCTCAGGTGCGCGGCCGCAGCCTCGAAGGCGCGCAGCGACAGCAGGGGAGGCAGCCGCCGGAGAGGGCGGATGGATGAGCCAATCTCGTTCATGCGTGGAGAAATCGTCGTTTGTGATGAGCGGCTCGTGAACCTAGATTCAAGGCCTGCGCACCATTCTGGCCGCGCGGGACGAAAGATACCAATTCATCCATCAAGACCATGACCATGAATCTCCTCCACATCGACGCCAGCGCCCGGCCGGGCCGTTCCGGCACCGACCTCCACGGCTCGCACACGCGCCGCCTCTCGGCGCGTTTCGTCGAGCGCTGGCGCAAGGCGCGGCCCGCCGATCGCATCGACTACCTCGACGTGGGCCGGCAGCCACCCGCGCACGTCGACGACCGCTGGATCCACGCGGCCTTCACGCCGCCGGCCGCGCGCGAGCCATGGATGGCCGAGGCGCTCGCCGAGAGCGATCGGCTCGTCGACCAGCTCATTGCCGCTGACGTGGTCGTGATCGGCCTGCCGATGTACAACTTCAGCGTGCCCGCGCAGTTCAAGGCCTGGATCGACAACATCGTGCGCGTCGGGCGCACCTTCGGCTTCGACCGTTCGCGCGGCGCGGTGCCGTACTGGCCGCTGCTGGCGGACGCGGGCAAGCGCGTGGTGCTGCTGGGCGCGCGCGGCGACCATGGCTACGACGCGGGCGGCCGCGTCGCGCACCTCAACCACACCGAGAGCAGCGTGCGTTCGGCGCTCGGCTACATCGGGATCACCGAAGTGTTCGAGGCGGCGGTGGAGTCCGACGAATTCGGCGGCGAGCAGCTTTCGAATTCGATGCGGCGCGCGGAGCAGCGCGTGGACAGCCTCGTCGATGCGCTGATCGCCCCGCGCGCGCGCTCGGGAGCTGCAGATGTTCGCCGGGTAGACCCGTCTTTGTCCGAACGAAAGTAAGGCAAAGGTGATCATTTTTTCAGGGACATAGAGCTGTTCGTCGCGCCCTGCATCCAAGCCCTTTGCCGGTGCGTGGATCGCACCGATACTGTCCGGAAATTCCCTCCGGCAACGTACCGGTCCGAACAGTTCAATGACTCAAACAGGTTTCTCGAAATTCCGGTTCGGTTTGCACACACGCCTGAGCCTCGGCGTGATGGCGGTGGTCCTGACGGCCACCTTCGCGATTGCCACCTTCGCTCTGCACTTCGTGAAGAGCAACATGCGAGCCTCGATCGAGGCCGAGCAGCTCGCCCGCGTGGCCGCCATCGCCGACTCCATCGACCAGAAATTCGGCAGCCGGCTGATCCTGCTGCAGACCTTCGGCGACAGCGTGGAAGCGCAGGACTTCCAGGACACCGTGCAGCTGCAGGCGTTCCTCGAAAGGCACGCCTCGCTGCGTCAGGCCTTCGACAACGTCGCCTTCCTCGACATGGACGGCAACCTCGTGGCCAACCTCAACGGTGCGAACCGCATCGGTACCGTGAACGTGAAGGATCGGCCCTATTTCCAGCGAACGGTTGCGTCCCGGGCCGGTCTCGTATCTGAGCCTTACCGCAACCGGCTCAACGGGCTGGCACAGGTGGCCATCACCGCACCGGTGCTCGACAACGCGGGGCAGATGAGGTTCGTGATCTCAGGTGCCATCAACCTGAAGGACCGCAACATCCTGGGTGCGCTCGCCGACATCAAGTTCGGCAAGACCGGCTATCTGTTCGTGACGACCGCGGATGGCATCGTGGTCGACCATCCGGACGCCTCGCGCATCCTGAATCACATCCAGGCGAATGGCGGCGGCGACCCCGAGGTCCTTCGCGCGCTGGCCGGCTTCCAGGGCTCGAGCGAGGGCGTCAACGAAGCCGGCGTGCGCGGCCTCTATGCCTTCGACCGTGCCGAGCAGGCGAACTGGATCGTCGGCGCCATGTACCCGCGCAGCGAAGCCTTCGCGGGCATTAACGCCATCGAACGCGGTGCGTGGTTCGGGGCGCTGGCGTTGGCGCTGACCGCGGGCGCGCTGGCCCTCGCGGTGGTGCGCCGGCAGCTGAAGCCGCTGTCCGAACTGCACCAGCACATGCAATCCACCCGGGAGGCGGCTACCGGGACCGCGGCGGCGCGCACCTACGCCTTCGACGAGATCGGCGATCTCTCGCGCACCTTCAACGAACTGATGGCGCAGCGGCGAGCCATCGAGCTCAGCCTGGCGCACAGCGAGGCTCAGGTACGCATCATTGCCGACAACATCCCGGCGATGGTGTCGCACGTCGATGCGTCGATGCGCTACACCTTCGTCAATGCGCACGTGCGGGCCCTGCACAAGGACAAGACGCTGGTGGGCCGCCTGATGCCGGAAGTGCGCGGCCCCGCGGATTTCGCGATGGTGGAGCCGAGCTTCCGGCGCGCGCTGGCCGGCGAGACCGTGATTCTCGAGAAGTCCGGCGACCCGGCGCTGGGCATTGGCGGTCGCACGTTCAAGGCCCACTACATTCCCGACATCGATGCCGACGGCGTGGTGCGCGGCGTGTTCTCGATGACCTTCGACATCACCGAGGACGTGAACATCCGCCGGGCCCTGACCGAGCAGGAAAAGCGGCTGCGCGACGTGACCGACAACATCCCGGCGCTGGTCGGCTACTTCGACCGCGAGCAGAACTGCCTGTTCGCCAACGTCAGGGCGCGCCAGACGGCGGGCCTGGACCAGAGCGCTTCGCTGAAGGGCACGACCCTGCGTTCGGCTCTCGGCAAGGCGGTGCATGCGCAGCTCAAGCCCTACCTGCCCGTGGTGTTCTCGGGCAAGAAGGTGCGTTTCCCGGTTCGCGCTCCCATGCACGGCAGGGAGGGATACTTCCAGGCCAACCTGATGCCGGACAAGAACCTGCGCGGCGAGGTCGTCGGCTTCTACCTCATGTCCTTCAACATCACGGCGCTGAAGCAGGCGGAACTGCGCCTGGCCGAGAGCGAACTGCGCCTGCGCGCCATCACCGACAACATGCCGGCGCTGATCACCTACATCGACCGGGACGAGAAGATCACCTTCGCCAATGCCACCAGCCGCGAATGGCTCGGGCTCGACCCGGCCCAGGTGCTGGGGCGCCAGGTGCAGGACGTGCTGGGCCGCGAGGTGTACGAGTCGCGCCAGCCGATGCTCGCGCGGGCGCTGGGCGGAGAGCGGGCGGAGTTCGAGGCTCGTATGCAGCGCCAGGGCTTCGACCGCATCACGCAGGTCACCTACGTCCCCGATGTACGCGAAGACGGCATGACGCACGGCATTTTCTCGCTGGCGCACGACATCACGGCACTGAAGGTGGTGGAGCACAAACTCATCGAACTGGCGCGGCTCGACACGCTCACCGGCCTGCCCAATCGGCTGGCGTTCAACGAGTACCTGCCCGGAGCGGTGCTACGCGGGCGGCTCGCGGGCAATGCGATGGCGCTGATGTTCCTCGACATCGACCATTTCAAGGCCATCAACGACACGATGGGCCATGCGGTGGGCGATGCGGTGCTCACCGAATATGCGCGGCGGCTGCTGGGCTGCGTGCGCGGTACCGACATGGTGGCCCGGCTGGCGGGCGACGAGTTCGTGCTCGTGCTCGAAGGCCTGACCGCACCGGACACCGCGGCCACCGTTGCGGCAAAGATCGTGGAGCGCGTCCACACGCCGCCCTTCACGGTGGACGGCCAGCGCATCAAGGTGACGACCAGCGTCGGCATCGCGTTTCACCGTGCTGCCGATTCCTCCGTCACCGCAGAAGAGTTGCTGGCGCGGGCCGATACGGCGCTCTACAACGCCAAGGCGGCGGGGCGCGATCGGTTCGAGTTCTTCATGCCTGTTGAGGGGGCGCGCAGTGATCTGATCACGCGGCAGCACTGAGTTCGGCGGCTGCAACCGCCGGTGAATCAAACTCGCGCCGAAGCGCCGTTCCCCAGTACGTTGCGCGGTTCGCGCCGGTCGAGCGAGCGGCTCCACAGCGCGATCATCAGGCCCACCAGCGTGAGCAGCGCCGCCGCCCAGCCCAGCGCGCGCAATCCCGGCCCATGGTCGATCACCACGCCGCCGACCCAGGCGCCGAGTGCGTTGCCGAGGTTGAAGGCGGCGATGTTCAGGCTCGACGCGAGGTTCTGGCCTGCGCCCGAGGCCTTCTCCAGCACCCGCAACTGCATCGGCGCGACGGTGGCGAACGAAGCCACGCCGAGCAGGCCGACGAACCCCACCGCCGTGAACGGCGTGCCGATGGCGAACTGCATCGCACCCAGCACGACGGCCAGCGCAGCCAGCGTACCGAGCACGGCGGCCATCGGCGCGCGGTCGGCCAGCTTGCCACCCAGGATATTGCCGACGGCCAGCCCGCCGCCAAACACAAGCAGGATCGGCGACACGGCCGACTCCGACAGGCCGGTGATCTGCGTGAGCAAGGGCTGGATGTAGGTGAATACCACGAACACGCCGGCAAAGCCGAGCACCGTCATCGCCAGGCCGAGCAGCACCTGCGGGCGCGCCAGCACGGCGAGCTCTTCGCGCAGCGGCGCGGACCCGGCCTTGCCCTTCACGCGCGGCACGAACACCGCGAGCACCGTGAAGGCCAGCACGCCGATCAGCGTCACGGCCCAGAAGGCCGAGCGCCAGCCGAACTGAAGGCCCAGCCACGCGCCGGCCGGCACGCCGAGCAGCGTGGCGGCGGTCAGCCCGGTGAACATGATCGCGATGGCCGAGGCGCGCCGTTCGGGCGCCACCAGGCCAGTGGCCACCACCGAGCCGACGCCGAAGAAGGTGCCGTGCGCCAGCGAGGTGATGACGCGCGCGGCCATCAGCATCTCGTAGTTGGGCGCCACGGCACAGGCGAGATTGCCGAGCGTGAAGATTCCCATGAGCGCGAGCAGCACGGTCTTGCGCGGCAGCTTGCGGGTGGCGATGGTGAGCACCGGCGCACCGACCGCGACCCCGAGCGCGTAGCCCGAGATCAGCAGGCCGGCGGCCGTGATGGAGACGTGAAGATCCGTCGAGACCTGCATCAGCAGGCCCATGATGACGAACTCGGTGGTGCCTATACCGAAGGCACCGGCGGTGAGGGCGATTAGAGCGATTGGCATGATGCTCTGTACTGTGCGGACGAAAGCCACTGATGACTAGAATGCCGCAGGTACACATACTTGTGACTCGAATTCATAGATCGGAGGAGCCATGCCGCGCATTGACGTCAACCGTTCCGGCGAAATGGAAGCCTTCGTGCAGGTGGTCGAGTCTGGCGGGTTCTCGGCGGCGGCGCGCCTGCTGGGCATGACGCCCTCGGCCATGAGCAAGCTCGTGGCGCGGCTCGAATTGCGCCTGGGCATCCAGCTCGTGCACCGTTCCACGCGCAAGCTGCAACTTACGCCCGAAGGCACGGAGTTCTACGAACGCAGCCTGCGCGTGCTGGCCGACATTGACGAGGCCGAGCGCTGCGCGGCGGCCGGTGCGGCGGCGCGCGGGCGCGTGAGCATCAATGCCAGCGTCTCGTTCGGGCACCACAAGCTGGTGCCATTGGTGCCGCGCCTGCTCGAACGGCATCCGCAGATCACGCTCGACATTGCGCTGACCGACCGCATCGTCGACCTGATGGATGAGCGCGCGGATATCGCCATCCGCTGGGGCCAACTGCCGTCTTCCGATCTCGTGGCGCGCCGGCTCGGTGGGACCAGCCAGTCCATCGTCGCCGCGCCGGACTACCTCGCGAAGTACGGCACGCCGCGCACGCCGCAGGAGCTGGAAGCCCACAACCGGCTGGGCTGGAGCTACCGGCGCAGTTCGCCCGACTGGCCGCTGCGGGTCGACGGCCGCATGGTGTGGCTGCCCGTGGCCGGTCCGGTGCGCGCGGGCGACGGCGAAACGCTGCGCCGGCTGGCCATCGCAGGGGCTGGCGTGGCGCGGCTGTCGCTGTATCACATCCAGCACGACATCGACGCCGGTCGGCTTGTGCCGTTGCTCGAAGAGTTCAACCCGGGAGAGGTGGAGCCGATCCACGCGGTCTACATCGGCAAGGCCGGCACACTGCCCGCCCGGGTCCGGGCGGTGCTCGACTTTCTGGTGGCGTGCTCGGGGGTGGGCGGCGAGCGCTACACGATCAAGCGGACGGCGCCTATGCCGGCAAACTCCGCCGTCACCTGATCGCCGCGCCGGCAGGGCACGATGCCGACCCACGAGCCGGTGGTGACCACCGTGCCCGCGGGAACGGTCTGGCCGTGTCGGGTCAGGTGGCGCAGCCAGATCGGCAGCAGCCATGCGGGGTCGGCCAGCGGATGCGTGCCTTCGCGCACCACGGTCTCTGCGCCGCCGACCTTCGTTTCGCAGCGCTGCGAGGCCCAGTCGACGGCGGCGTAGGGCGTCCATTCGCCGAGCACGAGTGCGCCGTGCACCTGCGAATCGGCAAGGCGCAGCAGGGCGGGTGTTGCGGCGAGGTCTTGCCAGCGGGAGTCGACGATTTCGACCGACACGGTCATGGCGTCGATGAGCGATGCGGTGTTGTCGTGATCGAGCTGCGCGGCCTGTGCCGGCGCAACGTCCTGTCCGAGCCGCAAGGCGATCTCGGCCTCGATGCCGGGCGCGTGGAACACGAGGTCGCTGAAGTTCGCCGGGCTCCGGCGCACACCGGCAGGAGGCAGTGGCGCATGTGTGAGCGTCGCGCCGCGCGAACCGCCGCCCGACTTCCACGTGCCGGGCACGGGCTGAGCGTCGAACCAGCCGAGCGCGGCCGCGACGGCGTCCTGCACTTCATAGGCCTGGATATCGGTTTCGAGCGCGTCGGTCCAGGGCGTGGCATCGAGGGTGCGGTTGCCGCGGCGCGCGGCCACGAGTGCGTCGGTGAGGGCGGTCTGGGAGGGGGTCATGTTCTGGATCTTCTCAGTTTCTGCTGGCGCGTTGTTCGGGGTGCGTGCACAGGGCACCGGGTACTCCCCTGCGCGAATGTCCCCCGGGCTGCGGCCTCCTCCTTTATTTCGCTGCGCAAGGCACTCCGCCGGCGTGATCGCACCCCGAGCGACCTCAAGCAGTCCCTCAGCTTCTCGCAGGCAGAGCGAACTTCCGCGTATCGGCCGGCGGCGGAATGGGCTGCGTGCCTTCCATGCGGGTGCTGCCGCTGCCGCGGTTGTTCGAGCGCTGCAGTGCGGAGTCGGGCAGCACCGGCGCGGCGTTCAC